>JAKAQQ010000176.1 GCA_021819635.1 Pseudomonadota bacterium | reverse complement strand
GATCTCCCGCGCGACGCGCCCCAGGTCGTTACGGATCAGGTCCACGATCATCGCGTTTTCCGCGCGCGCCTTTGGGTCCTGGGCGAGCGAGGCTTGCCTCCGCCGGTCTTCCTCCAGCGTTCGCCCGCGGGGCGCCGTTCCCTTCATGGGTTTGCACCGGACGGTACGACCGGTTTTCTGGAAGAAGAGCTCGGGGGAGAACGAGAGGACCGTCCGACCCGGTGTTTGCAGGAAGGCGCCGAATTCGACGCGCTGGTTTTCCCGCAGCATGCGGTACAGCGGATAGGGGCTGCCCTCAAAATCAAAAAGATACTTCAGCGTGTAATTCACCTGATACGTATCCCCGTCGACGATGTAGCGCTTGATCCGGTCAACGGCCGCAAGATATTCGCCCCGGCCCATGTTCAGGCGCAGACGCTGAATCTCCGGCGGGCGGCCGTCGCCAACGCATTGGGCGGCCCAAAAACGTTCGACTTGCTCCGGCGTCAAGCGACGATGCCTGGCGAAAAGCCCCATCCACAGGAGCGGCACGGTGGGCCGCGCGTGGGCGGGCGGCGGGCAGCGAGGCACCAGGCGGTAGCCCGCCTCGTAGCTCAGCCACCCGGAGGCGTGAAGCCCCCGCCGCAATCCGGCGTCCACGCAGGCCAGCGCATCCTGGAGATGCTCCTCCCTCGTGCACTCCACCACCGTCTCGGGTGCCCAAAAGAGATGGGAGCCGCCCGGAGCGCCGGGCGTCTTGCTGTCTTCCAGAAGAACAAAGACATCCGATCTGCGGAAGACGGGCAAACCGTCCGGCGGTTCCATCGGTGGGCTACACGGCGTCAGGTCAGTCACGTCCAATTTTGCGGCAAATCGGTTCGGCCGTGACGCCTCGCGCCGCCTCCACGACGCGGACGGGCCGTGTCTTCCGGCGTTCGCCGGCGTGGCACCGGGAGGGCAGGTCGAAGACCTCCCGGCTGGAACGGCTGTTCGACCCGAAGGCACGCGGCCTCCGGCACGCTCCGCTTCCGGCGGGCGAAGGCGGGGTTGATCTTATCGCCAGAGTTCGAAGTTTTCCCAGTTCTGCGGAAACCCCATTTCCTCCTGGAGATCTGACCGCTCCGCGATCAACCTGTGCATGCGTTTTGGCCACGTGGAATTGGGATCGATCACGCGGATGAACCAGGCCATCAGGGTCAGCGAGTTGTAGAGACGCAGGGAGCGCTGGGGATCGTCCTGGAGTTGTTCGACCAGCTCACGCGGCTTTTTGGGCAGCTTCGGCGTCGCGACGACGAGCGAACGGTTCCATAACCGCGCGTGGTGGGCGCAGACATTGCGCAGGTAGGCCAGATGCCCGACGCATGATACGAACGGTGTTTCATGCATCTTGTAAATCCGCGCAATGGCCTGCCGGTCACGGTGATTTTTCAGGGAACGCAGCCACTTGGACAACTCGCCCAGAGACAAGGCCTCGCACAAGACCCAAATCGGCGGCTCCTCGTCGCGCTTGAGGTAGTGCCGTAGAAAAACCTCTTTCCTTTTGTTATAGAGCTTTTCCATGCCCTGCAGAAGATCGGGGTGCTTGGCATTGAAGAGCGCCGCGTTGCGATGGGCGACCTGCCCGTATTTGCACCCAAGAAAGTAAGCCCAGCTCGTCCGAAGGGATACTTCGAAGAGCTCGATCGCGTCGTTGATCTCCAGCCGCAGGCGGCGGTCGAACTCGTAGAGTTGGATGACGGCCTCGAACGTGGTGCCCGGCCGGAACGAGTGCCCCCCGCTGCCGTCGCCGGGCGTCTCAAAGCCCATCCAGTAGCCACGCAATCGGTAGTAGTTGAGGTGCCTGAGACTGTGCTTGGTCCGCTCTTCGTCGACGATGATCATGCCG
The DNA here is from genome assembly GCA_021819635.1 of Pseudomonadota bacterium. GTDB lineage: Bacteria > Pseudomonadota > Gammaproteobacteria > JAKAQQ01 > JAKAQQ01 > JAKAQQ01. The sequence goes on along the minus strand of JAKAQQ010000176.1, from coordinate 1,509 downwards.
CGCCGACGCAGCAGTGCGATCTGCTCATCCAGCATAGCAGGCGGCTTGTCCGGGACTTTGCGCGGTGGGTTCATGCGCGCCCCCTCAAAAAAAACCCGCCAAAGTGCGCATGCCGACAAAAGTCGGTAGAGGCGAGGCGGGCATAGTTAACGGTAAGTGTACCGCATTCGTTGACGAACGCAGAGCACTGCGGGGTGGTTCAAGCCACGCGGTAACCTCTTGGGGCAAGGATGGCGGCATCCGCCTCGACCCGCCTCGGGTTGACCTCGCGTGGGGGCACGTCTTTGGACGCGCAGAAGCAACGGCTGAGTGGACCGTGTGGCCGAAGCGGCCCATTTCCGGGAAACCGCGTGCGCCCCGCGCCTCCCTTGGCCGGGTGGGCGGAGGCCCTTCCCCTGAACGCGGGGGCGCCCTGTCGGGCACACCCAGCAACGGGGGGGTTCCGGCCCGGAACCCCCTCCGTTGTCCCCTTTCCGGTGGGCTAGCTCAGTGGAGGTTGTCCGTCTTCCTGATGAAGCGCGTGACCACGGCGCGCATCGAGACGAGCGAGCGGCGACGCACGTAGATCATGTGACCCGAGCGGAACCAGTGGAAGGTCACGTTGCGCTCGAGCGAACGCGAGATCGGCAGCTGTTCGAACTGGTACCAGGCCGCATAGAACGGGGTCGCAAGATCGTAGTAGCCCCCGAGGACCAGCACTTTGAGATCGGGGTTGTACTTCATGGCGGCCGCCAGGTTGAGCATCACGTTCGGCATGAGCTGCGGGTAGTGCGTGAAGGGCGCACGGTTCTTGAAACTCCAGTGGAGATGCCCGTAATAGACCGGCCGGTAGTAGTGGCCCCGACCGAACTTGAGAACGTTTTCGGTGTACCAGTTGAAGGCCGCGACGTAGGCCTGGCTGATCGCCGAGGACTGCGGATCGTAGTAGGCCGAGCGCGCGAGGGGGTTCATCGTCGGGCCGAGGAAACGGGTGTCGAGCCGTCCGGTGGTCTCCCCGAGGGGCAGCATGAGCTCCTGCTCGTACTCGCCACCGCTCACCCGGAGATCCGCCCGGACCCAGTAACGGGCGGGAAGACCCGTGAGCATGTGAAGCCGCTCGGCGACGGCCCGCTCGCGGGCCCGCGGGAGCACGTTGCCTTCGTTGAGCGCCTGGAGATAGCCGTGCATGGCGTAGTGTTCGGCCTGCCGGATCAGGGTGGCAAGCGGAAGATGCTGGGTGGCGGGCGGCAGACGCTTGTGGTACCAGGAGGTGGCGGCAAAGGTCGGGAGCGCCAACGCGTAGGGAACGTTGATGCCCGGGTTCATCCCCGGTCCGTCGATGCTCGTATCAAAGTTGAGGATCGTCGACTGGAAGACGATGCCGTTGAGATCGACGTTCTTGTCGTTTTCGAGGATCCAGGCGAGGACGGCGTCGCGGGTCGTCCCGTAGCTCTCGCCGTAGAGGTACTTCGGCGAATTCCAGCGGTTGAACCGGGAGAGGAACTGGACGATGAAGTCGGCGAAGGCGTG
>JAKAQQ010000175.1 GCA_021819635.1 Pseudomonadota bacterium | reverse complement strand
CCCCGCTCGAGCCTTACGACCCGGTGCGCGTGGACCGCGCACCCAACCCCGGGCGGTGGATCTTGCACGTCCCGCTCCGCAATCCCGTCGAGCCCGGCCGGCTCGACCGGCGAAACGCCGACTACGTGCTCGATCTTCTCGAGGCCGCCGGGGCGGGCCTTGACGAAGGCCGCTTCGACGCCCTGGTCACCGCTCCGGTGCACAAGGGCATCCTCAACGAGGGAGGGCACGCTTTTCGCGGACACACGGAGTATCTTGCGCACCGTTTCGGGGTGAACCGGACCGTGATGCTGTTCGTCGACCGCCGTTGGCGCGTGGCGCTTCTCACCACGCACCTCCCCCTCGCCGAGGTTCCGCGGGCAGTCACCGCCCCGGCCCTTGAAGAGACGCTCGCCGTCCTCGTCGCGGCGCTCGAGCGTTCCTACGCGATGGCCCGGCCGCGCGTCGCCGTCCTGGGCCTCAACCCCCACGCCGGAGAGGGGGGACACCTCGGCGAGGAAGAGCGCACCGTTCTTGCCCCCACCCTGGAACGGCTGAAGCGCGAACGGGGCTGGGATCTGAGCGGGCCGCTTCCTGCGGACACGGCGTTCGTCCCCGAGGTGATCGGGGCCTACGACGCCGTCCTCGGCATGTACCATGACCAAGTTCTTCCGGTGATCAAGCACCGCGGGTTCGCTTCGGCCGTCAACGTGACCTTGGGACTTCCGTTCCCCCGAACCTCCGTCGATCACGGGACCGCTCTGGAGCGGGCCGGTCGGGGCACCGCGGCGTCCTCCAACCTGCGCGCCGCCCTCCGGCACGCCGTTGAACTCCTTGCCGCCCATGACCACGGACGAGCCCCCGGCGCGTAAGCGCTACGGGCAGCACTTCCTCCACGATCCCGGGGTGCTCGAGCGCATGGTGGCGAGCCTCGATCCGGCCCCCGGTGATTGCTTTCTTGAAATCGGCCCGGGCACCGGGGCGCTGACCCACATGCTTCTCGCGCGGGTGCCGCACCTCCACGCCGTCGAAATCGATCGCCGTCTCGTCGCGCACCTCCGTCTCCGTTACGGACCCGACCGCCTGAGCCTGCTCGAGAGCGACGCGCTCCGTCTCGACATCACGGCCCTTGCCGCGACGCTGGGCCAACGGCTGCGCGTGGTCGGGAACCTCCCCTACAACGTGTCGACCCCACTTCTCTTTCACTGCCTGCGTCACGCCGGGGCGGTCCGTGACTTGCACGTGCTCCTCCAGCGCGAGGTCGTGCTCCGCATGGTGGCCCGCCCGTCCACACCCGACTACGGCCGGCTGACCGTCACGCTGGCCGCGCGGGCCTCGGCCGACTCCCTCTTTGAAGTCGGCCCGGGGGCGTTCCGCCCCCCGCCGCAGGTCCGTTCGCGCTGGGTCCGTCTTCTTCCGTTCGAGACCGAACCGTTTCCCGGGGCGTGGGACACGGCGTTTCCCGAAACCGTCGCGGCGGCCTTCCAGAAAAGGCGTAAAACGCTGGCCAACGCGCTTCTCCCCCTCCTTCCGAGCGAGGAGATCCGGTCCTTGGGGATCGATCCCCAACGCCGGGCCGAGACTTTGGGGCCGGACGATTACGGGCGACTGGCCCGCGCGGTCAGCCGGATACGGGCGGCTGCGGGGGCGAAGACGCCGGGCCCGGAGTCTTCATGAATCCCGGCGCCTTCGCCCCGGCGGCCCCGCCGGTAACCGAAGGCGCCGCCGGCGCGGGAGCCGGCCCACCGGGGGCCACGGACGGCGCGCCGCTCGAGCGGCGAACGATCTCCATGGCGGTCGAGACGAGGCTCCCCACGTTGCCCATGTCGGCCGGGATGAGCATGGTCGTCGACGCCTTGGCGATATTGCCCCATTGGGCAATGTAATCCCGTGCGACCTGGAGCTGAAGCGCTTCGAGCCCCCCGGACTGCGCAAGCGTCTGGGCGATGGCGCTGATGGCCTGCGCGGTTGCCTGGGCCACGAGCTGGATGGCCTGAGCCTCACCCTCGGCCCGCAGAATCTGCGACTGCTTGTCGCCCTCGGCAATGTTGATGAACTGCTGACGCTTTCCTTCGGAGACGTTGATCTGCTGCTGGCGCTCGCCTTCGGAACGCGCAATCACCGCCCGCCGTTCCCGGTCGGCGGTGATCTGGAGTTCCATCGCGTGGAGGATCTCCTGGGGCGGTTTGATGTCCTTGATCTCGTAGCGCAGAATCTTGATGCCCCACGTGCCGCCGGCTTCGTCGAGAACGGCCACCACGGCGGAGTTGAGAACCTGGCGCGAACTCAAGCTCTCGTCCAGATGCAGCTTGCCGATCTCGGAGCGCATCGCCGTCTGGGCGAGCTGGATGACGGCCGAATAGGGATTCGACGAGCCGTAGGCCGCGAGCCGCGCGTCGGTGATCTGAACGTACATGACACCGTCGACCGAGACCTGCGTGTTGTCCTTGGTAATGCACGTCTGGGGAGGAACGTCGATCGGCGTTTCGCGGAGATCGAAGCGGTAGGCGACCTGGTCGATGATCGGAATGATGATGTTGAGCCCCGGCTCCAGCGTCCGGAGGTAACGGCCCATCCGTTCCACGACCCAAGCCCGCTGCTGCGGAACGACACGAACACCGCGGGCAAGGATGAGAAACGCGAGGACAATGAGGACGGTGACGATAATGAACACGGCAGGAAACTCCGGGGGGGAAACGATCGGGGGCGGAAGACCCGGCTCAGGAGGGAGGGGACGCGACGGAAGGGGTGCTCTCGGCGACCGGGCCCAAAAGAAGCACGTTGCCCTCGCGGCCGACGATCATCAGGCTGGCGCCGACGGGCGGCGGGTCCCCGGCCTGCGCAAGACGCCCGGACCAGAGCGTCCCGCGGTAGCGGACCCGCAGACGATCGTCCAGATGCGCAACCACGGTGACCGGCCGACCGGTGTCGAGGGCGGAGGTCTGACGAGAAGCGTCGTTGCGAAGCCGTTTGCGCAGACCATGCGCGGCCAAAAGAAGCGACGCCGCAAGCACGACGAAGAGGGCCGCCGCGAAGGCTTCGCCGGGATGAAAAAGGGCGTCCGCGAGTGCCAGCAGGGCAAACGCCACCGCCACCGCCAGAAGGTAGAACGTCCGGCTCAGGAGTTCGGCCACGAGGAAGACACCGGCCAGAAGAAGGGCGAGGGACCAGGATGCCATCGTTTTTCGGTCAGCGCTCCAAGGGCGTCCCGTGCGTGGACGGAGCCGTTCCCCTGCATTATACCGGTCGCCTTCGGTGCCACAACCCCCGGCGTGCAGCCCGGGGCCCTCTCGGGCAGAATTAGAGGGTGGGGCCGTCCGCTCGTCCGCTGGCCCCGTGTTCCGTCCCTCCGCTTCGCGAGGCAGGCTGACCGGCCCATGGCTCTCTACGCAATCGGCGACGTCCACGGCTGCTACGACACCCTCGAGCG
>JAKAQQ010000174.1 GCA_021819635.1 Pseudomonadota bacterium | reverse complement strand
CGCTGCCGCAGGCCTGGGTCTCTCCCGTCCCGCGCTCGTGCACGCGCAGCCGGATGTGCCGGGGCGAAAGGATCTGCATGAAGCCGACGTTCGTCCCCTCGGGAAAGAGCGGGTGGTGCTCGATCTCCGGGCCGAGCTTGGCGACGGGCCATTCGCCCACGTCCTCGACGCGGAGGACGGCGTGGGGGTTGCCGGTGGCGACCGCCCCGATGGCAAAGCGCATCCCGCTCGCTTCGATTTCGTAGCTCGGAGCACGGTGCGCGGCGCGGAACGGAATCGCCGCCGGGTCGAGGGCGGGGGGAGGGAGCTCGAGCTCGATCGCGGCGAAGTCGAGGGCGCGGGCGCGGACCCCACCCCCCGGGCCGGTGAATCCGAGCTCCGCCCCGTCCGCCCCGGCCGTCTCGACGGCCCAGCGCGCCAGGCAACGCAGCCCGTTGCCGCACTGCTCGGCCGCGGTCCCGTCGGCGTTGTAGACGGCGTAAGAAAAAAGCGGTCGTCCGCCCTCCGTGCCGCGGCGCCGGACGGTGAGGACCTGGTCGGCGCCGACCCCCCGCCGCCGGTCGGCGAGGCGGCGCACGAACGAGGGCTCGAGAGCCGCCTCCGTCTCGAGGATGACAAAGTCGTTGCCGAGCCCGTGCATCTTCCAGAAGCGCCGGAGAACGGGCGCGTCGCCGTCCTCCGGCGGGCAGGGATCCCGCGAGCGGGAGAGGGCGGAGGGGGCGCGGGGCATGGGCCGATTATAGCGGCCCCGCCCGGGCGGCCCGCGGTGGCGCGAGCGGCCCCGTTGGGCTACGATCACAGAGGTCCGCAGCGGGAGGAGACCACGGTGACCACGGTAGCCCAGATCCTGAAGCACAAAGGGACGCGGGTCCTCACGGTGCGCCCGCACGCCAGCGTGCGCGAGGCTCTGGAGAGTCTCGCCGAGCACGACATCGGGGCGCTCGTCGTCGTCGACGAGCACGGCGGGGCCGTCGGGATCTTTTCCGAACGCGACTACGCGCGGCGGGGCATCCTCGTCGGCCGCCGCTCGGAGACGACCAAGGTGACGGAGGTCATGAGCCCTCATCCCGTGACCGTGACCCCCGAGACCGAGCTCGAGGCATGCATGCGGCTCATGACGGAGCGGCGTCTGCGCCACCTTCCCGTCCTCGGGGGGGACGGGGCGCTCGCGGGGCTCGTGAGCATCGGCGATGTGGTCAAGGCCCTCCTGGACGACTTCGCCGTCCACGTCCGCTCGCTCGAGGGCTACATCAGCGGCCGCGGATGACCGTCGGGGGGAGAAGACGACGCACGACCCCGAGCAGACGGGGGGTGGAGACGAGCGACCCGCTGTTGAAGATCCGGCGGATCGTGCCGTGCGGTCCGACGACTTCCAGGAGCGCCGGGTGCAGGGCGTCGAGGCGCGCGCGGGCGGCCAGCGGGTTCGCGCTGTAGAGCGGGGGGGTGGCCCCCGGCGGCGCCCGCTCTTCGGCGCTTCCCTTGGGGACGAGGTACCAGGTCACGTGAAACCCCCCCGTCACCACGCGGCGGAGCGCGGGCAGCGTCCCGGTCAGAAATTCCCAGCCCGTGTTCTTCGGGTTCCAGCCGTAGTTGCGCTGGAAGGCGCGGAGGACGGCCGGGGACGATTCCCCGGGGTCGAGATCGAAACTCACCAGGACCACGTGCGCGGCGATGCCCGCCAGCGCGAACGCGTGCCCGTATTCCACGTAGTGGTGGGCGACGAGCGGGCAGTCCTGGCGGCAGAAGGGATCCAGGAAAGACACGATCCAGATCCGCCCGGCGAGGTCGCGGGCGGAGACCTTCTTCCCGAGTTGGTTGGTGAGCGTCCAGCCGCCCGGGGCGCGGCCGAAGCCCGGGGGCGCCGGCCTTCGGCGGGGCGAGGAGAAAACGTGCGGGAGGAGCGCGGCCACGAGCAGCACCCCGCTCAGGAGCCCGGCGAGGAAGACGGCCGGGACGAGGAAGGCGCGCGGCGAACGGGAGGGGGAGGGCATCGCGACCACCGGTGGGGAAAGACCCGGGCGACATTATGCCTCGGGGCTTGACGGCGGCGCGGTTCTCGCGTAGCGTATCGGCGCACCACCGTCCGGTTCCCTCATGAGCGCCTCCCCTTCCTCCGCCCCGGATCCGGCCGAAGCCCCCCGGCGTTTCGAGGACGCCCTCGCCCGCCTCGAGACCATCGTCCGCCAGCTCGAACGCGAGGAACTTTCTCTCGAGGAAACCCTGCGCCTCTTCCGCGAGGGCATGGAGCTCTACCGCTACTGCAACCGCAGCCTCGAGGAGGCGCGCCAGACGGTCGACGGTCTTCTGGCCGGCGAGGGCGAGCCCCGCCCCTGGTCCCCGCCCGAGTCGGAGTGAGGATCCGGATCGTGGAGACCGCCCACCGTTGGCTTGAGGACACGCGCCGGCGTTTCGAGGAGCTTCTGGCCCGCCGGCTCGCTGCGGGCGCCCCCGTCGCCCCGCGCCTTGAAGAGGCCATGGCCTACGCGCTTCTGGGCGGCGGCAAGCGCCTGCGGCCGCTTCTCGTGTACGCCACCGGGCACGCGCTCGGGCTTCCGCCCGAGATCCTGGATCCGGCCGCCTGCGCGGTCGAGTGCATCCACGCCTACTCGCTCGTTCACGACGACCTTCCGGCCATGGACGACGACGACGTCCGGCGGGGCCGTCCGAGCTGCCATCGGGCGTTCGACGAGGCGACGGCGATTCTCGTCGGCGACGCGCTGCAGACGCTCGCGTTCGAGATCCTGGCCGAAGATCCGGGGCCCGGGGAGGCCGTCCGTCTGGCCATGGTCCGCATCCTCGCCCGGGCCGCCGGGCGGCGCGGACTCGCCGGCGGGCAGAGCCTCGATCTCGGGCTTCCCGCCCTCCCGATCGCGGAGGTGAACGCGGCCCTCCTCGCCCGCGTCAACCGGCACAAGACGGGCCTCCTCATCGCGGCCTCCGTCCTTCTCGGGGCGGCCCCGGCGCTCGGGTCGGACGCTCTTCGGCCCACCCTGGACCGCCTCGGGGACGACCTCGGCCTCGCCTTCCAGATCTGGGACGACGTCCTCGACGCACGTGCCGAAACCAACGCGTCGGCGGGGTCGTCCGACGCGATTCCCACCCTGGCCGATCTCCTGGGCCTCGACGGCGCCGAGGCCGAAGTGCGGCGGCTCGAGGCCGGTGCCCTCGCCGCGGTCCGGAGCCTGGGCGGGCCGTCCGCCCCGCTCGCGTCTCTGGTCCAGGGGATGCTCCGCCACCACGCCTGAGCGTGACGTTTAGAATACGGCTGGGCCCGGCGCCGACCGGGCCACCCACGTGAGGACGCCATGATTCCGACCCGACGTACCACCGCCCGAGCGGCCGCCCCGCGCGCCGTGGCCGCGTGCACCTTCGCTTTCCTCGTCGCGCTCGTGGCCGCCTGTCCGTCGCGCGCCCACGCCGTGGTGGGCGGGAAAGTCCCCCCCGCG
>JAKAQQ010000173.1 GCA_021819635.1 Pseudomonadota bacterium | reverse complement strand
GTGAGGAGCAGGCGCCCGCTGCGGTTCGACAGCGCCATCAGGAGAACCCCGCGCGCGCGCGCCTGGAGGTTCTGGGCGGCGGCGTCCCAGACCCCCTCCTCGAGCCGCGCACCAAGAACGGTGAGAAGCGCCTCGAGCACGGGTTCGATCGCGAGTTCCTCGTAGTCAACCCCCAGCGCCCGGGCTTCGGCGCGGGCGACCTCGAACGAGAGAGGCGAGGTGAAGCGCGACGGCATCATGACCGCGCGGACACGACCCGCGCCCAAGGCGTCGACGGCAAGCGCCAGAGTCAGGGCGGAATCGACCCCTCCCGAAAGACCGACGAGCGCGCCCGGGAAAGCGTTCTTCGCCACGTAGTCGCGGACGGCGAGAACGATGGCCTCGTACACCGCCTCCTCATCCCCGACCTCGGCCGCCACCGCCCCCGCGGGCACCACCCCCTCCGGACCCTCGACGAGATCCACCGCGAGGAGATCCTCGGCGAACGAACGGGCGCGGGCCACCGTCCTCCCTTCGCCGTCGAGGGCGAAGCTCGTCCCGTCGAAGACGAGCTCGTCCTGCCCGCCGACGAGGTTCGTGTAAAGGAGAGGGAGTCCCGTGGCACGGGCGTGGCCGGCAAACAGCCGTCGCCGTTCCTCCGTCTTGCCGAGCGCGTAGGGCGAAGCACTCAGGTTGAGGACGACGCGGGCGCCCGCCCGCCGTGCCTGCCGCCAGGGGCCGCCGTCCCAGACGTCTTCGCAGATCGTGACCGCGCAGGCCAGGCCGTCCACGGCGATCAGGCCAACGCCCTCCCCGGGCGAAAAGTAGCGCTTCTCGTCGAAGACCCCGTAGTTCGGAAGCCGCTGCTTGAACGCCCGCAGCACCAGGCGTCCGTCGTCGAAGACGCTTGCGGCGTTGCGCACGACCCCGCCGTCGTAGCCGGGGTGCCCGACCACCAGGGCGAGCCCCCGGGCGAGATCCGGAAGCGCGTCGAGCGCGCGCTCGATTTCCTGCCGGAACCCGGAGTGAAACAGGAGATCCTCGGGCGGGTACCCGCTCAGGACCATCTCCGGGAAGACCACGAGGCGGGGGGCGTGCCGCCGGCGCGCCTCGTCCAGAAGAGCGGCGATCCGGGCGAGATTGCCCGCGACGTCCCCGACCAGGGGATTGCACTGGGCGAGGACGACGCGCACGGCGGGCTCAGGCCCCGGCGAGCCTCCGCGCGACCGCCTTGCCGATCTCGGCCGGCGAGCGGACGGTGGTGACCCCGGCGGCCTCGAGAGCGGCGTACTTCTCCGCGGCCGTTCCGTGGCCGCCGGCGATGATCGCGCCGGCGTGGCCCATGCGTTTCCCGGGCGGGGCGGTGACCCCGGCGATGTAGGCAACCACGGGCTTCGACATGCGTTCGTGGATGAAGGCGGCCGCGGCCTCCTCTTCGCTCCCGCCGATCTCGCCCACCATGATCACCGCCTCGGTCGCCGGGTCCTCCTCAAAGAGGGCAAGGACGTCGGTAAACCCGAGGCCGTGAACGGGATCCCCGCCGATGCCGACGCAGGTCGACTGGCCGAGGCCTTCCTCGCTCGTCTCGTGGACCGCCACGTAGGTGAGAGTGCCGGACCGGGAGACGATCCCGACCCGCCCCGGACGGTGAATCGCGCCGGGCATGATGCCGATCTTGCACGCCCCGGGGGTGATGATCCCGGGGCAGTTGGGTCCGATGAGGCGCGTGCGCCGTCCGGCGAGGGCGGTGCGTACCGCCAGCATGTCAAGGATCGGGATGTGCTCGGTGATGCAGACGACGAGCTCGAGATCGGCGTCGATGGCTTCGAGAAGGGCGTCCTTGGCGTAGGCCGCCGGGACGTAGATCACGCTCGCCGTCGCGCCGGTGGCCGCCACCGCCTCGGCCACCGTGTCGAAGACCGGAAGATCGAGATGGCGGCTGCCGCCGCGGCCGGGGGTGACCCCGCCCACGAGTTTCGTCCCGTAGGCCAGCGCCTGCTCGGAATGGAACGTGCCCTGCCGGCCGGTAAAGCCCTGGCACAGAACACGGGTGTTGTGATCGACAAGGATACTCACGACGCACGGGCCTCCTGGACAACGCGCTGGGCGGCCTCCGCGAGGCCACGGACGGGAACGATACGGACGCCCGAGCGGGCGAGAAGAGCGCGGCCTTCCTCGGCACGGGTCCCCTCGAGGCGCACGACGACGGGCGCGCGCACGCCCACCTCACGCACCGCCTGGACGATGCCCTCGGCGATGAGATCGCAGCGAACGATCCCGCCAAAAATGTTGACGAGAACCGCCCGGACCTGCGGATTGGAGAGGATGAGCCGGAACGCCGCCGTCACACGTTCGGCGGTGGCGTCGCCCCCCACGTCGAGGAAGTTGGCCGGTTCCCCTCCGGAAAGCTTGATGAGGTCCATCGTCGCCATGGCCAGCCCGGCCCCGTTGACCATGCAGCCGATCGTGCCCTCGAGAGCCACGTAGTTGATCCCCGCCCGCTCGGCCTCGACCTCGGTCGGCGGCCGCTGGTTCGCATCGTCCCAGGCCGCGAGGTCCGGATGACGCTCCAGAGCGTTGTCGTCCATCGTGATCTTGGCGTCAAGAACGCGGAGTCCGCCGTCGGCCGTGATGACGAGCGGGTTGATCTCGACGAGCGAGGCGTCGTTCTCGACGAAGAGCGCGGCCAGAGTCTCGGCGAGGGCGGCGAGCTCGGCGCGGGCGCCGGCTTCGAGACCCAGAGCAAAGGCGAGACGGCGGCCCACGAAGGGCGCGTAGCCCGAACGCGGGAGCGCCACGGTGACGATGCGCTCGGGGTGGCTCCGGGCCACTTCCTCGATCTCCATGCCGCCGTCGGTCGAGGCCACGAAGGCGAGGGCCGGACGCGTGCGGTCGACGAGGAGCGAGAGGTAGAGTTCGCGCTTGATGGCGGTGCCTTCCTCCACGAGGACCGCCTCCACCGGCAGGCCCGTCCCCCCGCTCTGGTGGGTCACGAGGCGACTGCCGAGAAGACGCGCGGCGGCGGCCTCCGCCTCCTCGGGACTCCGGCAGAGCACCACGCCTCCGGCCTTGCCGCGTCCTCCGCTGTGGATCTGGGCCTTGACGACCCAGAGGTTGCCGCCGAGCGCGCGCACGGCCTCGGCGGCCTCGGCGGGGCGGCGCGCGAGGCGTCCGCGCGGCACGCTCACCCCGTGACGGGCAAGGAGTTCCTTGGCCTGGTACTCGTGAAGATTCATGGAGGGCAACGACTCCTCTGGGCGGCGGGACCGGAACGGGCCACCGGGGATGCGGAAGGGACTATCCTTACTATTGTCGCCGAGACGATGCCCGAAGTCCACCACCGGTTGTCCACCCTGCCCGCCCTCTCCCCGCCCCGCGCCCGCCCCGTCGCGGACACCACCCTCGGGTGGCGCCTTCTCTTGGTGCTGGCCGTGTACCGGGCGATTCCCCTGGCCCTCGAGATCGGA
>JAKAQQ010000172.1:2269-3480 GCA_021819635.1 Pseudomonadota bacterium | reverse complement strand
TCCCCCGGTTTTCCTAGCCCCCGGCCTCGAGCGCCCGGCCCGCGGACGGCCGTTCTGAGAAGCCACTTCTCGCCCTCGAGAATCGGACGGCCCTCGTGGAGGAGGCGTTCGTCGACCCGTCCGTCCGCGCCGGCGTTCACGTGCCAGACGGCGGTTCCGGTCCGCCCCCGGACCTCGAGGCCCAGGCGCGGGTAGGCGGTTTCGCCTCCGCGGCGGGCGGCGGCCAGGGTCACGAGGAAGGTGAGGAGGCGTTGGCCCCCGTGATCGCCGCGAACCCGGGCCTCGGCCTGCCTCTTCTCGTCGAGGGCGTCGATGTGGGGGCGGTAGCGGCTGCCCGGGCCGTACTGGAGCACGGAGAAGGGCTCGACCCGCTCGTCGGCGAGGTCGAGGAGGGCCTCGAGGCGGCTGCGGAGCCAGTGCACCACCACGTCGGCACGCGTGAAGTCGAGGAGCGCCGAACGGCCGTCGAAACTCTCGTGCTCGTGGGAACTCTCCTCGCCGAGCTCGCCCACGAGGGCGGCGCTCGGCCGGAGCTCGTGGTAGACGAGTTCCATGACGTGGGCGCAGTCGGCGAGGGAGGCGAACCCCGCGGCCTCGGCGACGAGACCCTCGGGGTGGAGCCGGCGAACGGGCGGGAGATCGCGCGCGGCACGCTCCGCGAGTTCCCAGGATTCCCCCCCGGGGGAAGGCGGAGGAAGCAAGACGGGTTCGAGCGGGAGCCCGAGAGGACGCCCGAGGGGCTCGAACCGTGCGGCGATCCAGGCGTGAAGACGCCCGCCGTCGGCCAGGAGAGCGGGATCGCGGCGCTCGAGGTCCGCCATGCCCGGCTCGAGGGCCGCGGCGTACCCGGCGAGGAGACGGTGGGCGGTCTCCCCCCTCCGGCGCTCGTCCGCATGGAGCCCGCCCTCAATCGCCGCGAGAAGCGTCGCGCCGTGGGGGTAGCGGAAGTCGGCGGCGAGCCGCGCGCAGGCCCAGGCGAGATCGGGGCGGGGATCCGTGCCGCCGTCTCCCGCCCAGTGCCGACCCAGGCGGAAGAGCCCGTAGGGGAAGGCGAAGGCCGCGGCCCAGAGGAGGGCGCGGAGAGCCCCCGCGGGATCGGGAGGGGCGCCGATCCCGTGTTCGAGGGCAAAGGCGAGATGCCCGTAGCCCACGGGATAACCGCTCCGGGCGGTCTCCGCCCAGCATTCGAGGGCGCGGCGGGCCGCCTGCTC
>JAKAQQ010000172.1:0-2259 GCA_021819635.1 Pseudomonadota bacterium | reverse complement strand
GAGCGTTCCACCCCGCGGCCGAGAAGATAAAGATCCCCGAGCCGGTCGCGAGCCGCGGGGCTCCCGCCCCGCGCGGCCTCGGCGTAGAAACGGGCGGCCTCCTGCCAACGGTCCGGGAGGGCCGCGACCTGGGCGTAAAGGTCCCCGAGGTGAAGGGCCGCGAGAACGTCGCCGTCCGCGGCCAGGGTGCGGAGATCCTCGAGAGCCCCGTGGAAGGCGGGTTCGGGAGGGCGGCTCCGGTGGAGGGTCGCGAGGGCGATCTCGCGTTCCCGGTCGAGGGAGGAATTGGGGGCGGGCACGGACCGGAAGACGGGGCGGCGACCCCTGAATGATGCCACAGCGGGGCGCCCCCACGGTCCCCCCGGATGGGATGCGGCTTGTGTAAGATGCCAGCCAAGGGGAGGCTGTCTTCGGCCCCCGCATCGCGAGACGATTCATGCCAACCCCCCGTCGAGAGCGCGCCCCGTCCACCGGTCTTTTCCGGCGCAAGCCCGTGGCCGACCTCCTGCGGGAGGTCGGGGACCGCGGGGGCCTCCGACGGGTCCTCGGACTCGGGCATCTCACGGCCATCGGCATCGGCGGCATCATCGGGGTCGGCATCTTCGTCCTGACCGGGCACGTCGCCGCCACCATGGCCGGCCCGGGCGTCGCCCTCTCGTTCGTGATCGCCGGCATCGCGAGCGGGGCCTCGGCCCTCTGCTACGCCGAGTTTGCGGGCCTCATTCCCGTGAGCGGGAGCGCCTACACGTACAGCTACGCGGTGCTCGGCGAACTCCCCGCCTGGCTCATCGGCTGGGATCTCCTCCTCGCCTACGCCCTCATCGTCGCCGTCGTGGCCGGCGGCTGGTCGGGCTACGTCCAGGCGCTTCTCGCCACCGCCGGGGTGCACCTTCCGCTCTGGGCCCGGGGGGCCTGGGGGAGCGCCCCGGGGCACCGTTTCGACGTGATCGCCGCCGCGGTCGCCCTCCTCATCACCGCACTTCTGAGTCTCCGCACCGAGTGGGGCGCGCGGTTCAACAGCACGATCGTGGTCGTCAAGGTGCTCGGCGTCCTACTCGTGATCGTCGTGGGGGCGTTCTACGTCCACCCGGCGCACTGGCGTCCCTTCATGCCCTTCGGATTCTCGGGGGTGCTCGCCGGGGCGGCGGTGGTGTTCTTTGCGGTCTTCGGCTACGACACCCTCACGACCGCCGCCGAGGAGGCGCGCGATCCGCAGCGCGATCTCCCGCGCGCGGTCGTCCTCTCGCTCGCGATCTCGATGGTGCTCTACATCGCCATGTGCTTCGTCCTCACCGGGATGGTGCCCTACGGGCTTCTCAACAACAACGCCCCGGTGGCCAACGCCTTCGGCGAGATCGGGGTGCACTGGGCGATGATCGTGGTGGCCGTGGCCGCGATCGCCGGCATCACGAGCGTGCTCTTCGCCTTTCTCCTGGCCGCGGCCCGCATTGCCTTCGCGCTCGCCCGCGACGGCTTTCTCCCGGGGTGGTTCTCGGGCGTGCATCCCCGGCACGGAACGCCGCAGCACGCGACGCTTCTTCTCGGCGGGCTCGTCGCGGTGGTCGCCGGGTTCTTTCCGATCACGTCCGTCGCCCGGCTCGTCAACATCGGCATGCTCGTCGTCTTCATCGTCGTCTGCTCGGCGGTGGTTGTCCTCCGCCGCCGCCAGCCGGAACTGGCGCGGAGCTTTCGCGCCCCCCTTGTCCCCTGGCTCCCCGCGGTCGGGGTGCTCTTCTCCCTCGCGCTCATCGCCGGGCTTCCGCCCCTCACCGACGCGCTCTTCCTCGCCTGGATGCTCCTCGGTCTCGGACTCTACCTGGGTTACGGCCGGCGGCGGAGCCGGCTCGCGGCCTGGGACCCCGTCGCCCCCCCGGATCAGACGGCGCCGTTGAAGTAAGCACGGGGCCTCACGGCCGGGCAGTCCACGATGACGTGCGCATCGAAGCGGTCACTCATGGCTCCCAGCCTGCGCGGGACGCGGCAAGATACGCCTCCATGGCTTCGCGGGACGACTGTCCCCGTCCATGGAAGTGACTGGGGTCGAAGTGCCGGCCCGACGTGGGGGCCTTCACTTCCTCCTCTTCGGCCAACTGCTGAAGCATCCTCTGGATCCGGCGAAATTTCTCCGCGCGGCTGAGGCGGGAGACACCCGGCAAAAGATCATGGATGGACATGAGTTGGCCTCCTGACAGGCGAGAGCGCAGGGGGTGCGTTTTCAAGCGCACGGGCAGATTCTCCATGCCGAGCATCAGGAGTGGC
>JAKAQQ010000171.1 GCA_021819635.1 Pseudomonadota bacterium | reverse complement strand
GAGCGCGGCGGTGGCCGCGGGGTCCGTGGCGGCCACCGCCGCTCCGAAAAGGAGGGCGGCGGGCCAGGGAAGCGCGGCGACGAGGCGGGCGGCGAGCGCGGCGACGAGGCCGGTGACCGCGACCCCGAGCGTGGCCAGAAGGCCCACGCTCACGGCAAGGGGGGCGAGCGCCCCCGGGGGAATGTCCTGAGTGCCCTCGAAAAGAAGGAGGGCGGCCCCGAGGACGAGGGCGTCGCGCACCCAGGGCGTCGCGGCCGAGACGTGAAGGATCCCGAGACCCGCGGGGCCCGCGAGGAAACCGAGGGCGAGGATCACGAGAAGCTCGGGCACCCAGCCGCGGGCCCCGATCTCGAGGGCGAGCCAGCCGGCGCCGAGGACGACGACGAGAAGGCTCATGAAGGCCAGGGCCATCAGGGCTCTCCCGGAACGCCGTCGAGTTCCTCCCGCCAGAACGCGGCGAGCGTCCCGGCCCGCTCGGCGATCGCGCGGAGCCGTTCGTGGTGGGCGCGCCGCTCGGCGGGCTCGGCGCGGCGGACGGCGAGGGGCGCGGCCGGGCGCCGGAGAGGAGGCGGGGGGGCGTCCGGACCGGCGCGGAATTCTTCCTCGAACCCGAGGCCCACCTGCCCCGCGGTCATCGAGAGATAGACCCGCGCGAGGAGCTCGGCGTCGAGACGCGCCCCGTGGCGTTGGCGCGCGCTCAGGTCGACGCCGTAGCGGCGGCAGAGGGCGTCGAGGTTGTTGCTCACGCCCGGGTGGAGACGGCGGGCGAGGCGAAGGGTGTCGATCACCTCGTGACGCGTGGCGAGCGGGGGGAGCGCGAGCCCCGCGCGGGCAATCTCGGCGTCGAGGAAGGCGAGGTCAAACTCGGCGTTGTGGATGACGAGGACACCGCCCTCGAGGAAGGCCAGAAGCTCGGCGGCGAGATCGGCGAACCGGGGTTTGCCCCGAAGCGCCTCGTCGCCGATCCCGTGGACGGCGAAGGCGCCGGGATCGACGGGCCGTTCGGGATCGAGGTAGGTCCAGAACTCCCGCCCCGTGAGCCGCCGGTCGACGAGTTCGAGGGCGGCGATCTCGATCACCCGGTGCCCGGCGCCGGGTTCGAGTCCGGTGGTCTCTGTGTCGAGGACGAGTTCGCGGCTCATCGGGACCCGTCGGCGCGGGCGGGGTGGCCCGCGGCCCGGCAAGCGGCGCGGGCGAGGGCGTCGACCCGCTCGTTGTCGGGATCCCCGGCGTGACCGCGCACCCAGCACCAGTGCACGACGTGGGGGGCGAGCACCTGGTGGAGTTCTTCCCAGAGATCGCGGTTCCTGACCGCGCCCCCGGAGGAGGTGCGCCAGCCCCGCGCCCGCCAGGTGGGGAGCCACTCGGTGATCCCGAGACGCAGGTACTCCGAGTCGGTCGTGAGGGTCACCCGGGCGGGGCGCCGGAGCGCGCGCAGGGCCTCGATCGCCGCCCGGAGCTCCATGCGGTTGTTCGTGGTCGCGGCCTCCCCTCCGCTGAGTTCACGTTCGCGGGTCCCGGAGCGGAGGAGCGCGGCCCAGCCGCCGGGTCCGGGGTTGCCGGAGCAGGCGCCGTCCGTCCAGACGCGAACCTCGGGTCTCTCGTTCACGGCTGGAACCGCGAACCCTGGGGGACCGAACCCGGAAGGCGACGGCGGGAGACCAGGCCGGGCAGGAGAAGACCCGAGAGCGGGGGCGGACGGTGGGCCACCACGATCCGGTCGAGGGGGCGGATCCTCAAGGAGGGGAGACGGCGGAAGGGAGACGTGCGGAGAACGACCCGGGACTCGATGCGCAGCCCCTGGGCCCGAAGGAGCCTCGTGACCGGGAGGGAGAGAGGCCTCGGGCGACCCGGGGCCAGCGGATGGCGAAGGACGGTCACGAGGCGGCCCGCCGCGGCCAGGACACGCAACGCCTCGGCCAGGACCGCGGGGGGGGCGGCCCCCTCCCCGAGGGCATGGACGAGGAGGACGGCGTCGAACACGCCGGGCGGGAAGGGCAGGCGGGGGCTCGAGTCGTCGAGCCGGCAGGAGACGAGGCGCCAGCGGGCAAGCCCGCCCAGGGGGAGGGGGCGGGCCCGGGAGGGGAACACCACGAGCCCGAGGTGACCCGGGAACCGGGCGAGGAGCGCGCGGAGCGCGCGCGCCTCGCCGCGACGGGCGTGCGTCTCACGACCGTCGCGCACGTCCCCGCCCCGGGCCCGGATCGCCTCGAAAAGCACGCCCGATCTCACCCCCAAGAATTCCCGTGAAGCGCAAAGCAACACCGACCCCTTTCGAGAGCGAATCCGGATCTCCCCGATGACCATCACTATATAAGGTTTCACGCGGTGCGCCCCCGGGGCGCGGGGAGCCGCCCCCCGCCCGGGGGAGGAGCGGGCCGGACCGAGGGCTACAATGACCGCAAGTGAGGAATTCAGGGGGGGCCCCGACGCACCGTCCCGTGGACACCGAAGTCGTGGCCGTGGCGGCTCTGCGCGACAACTACGTCTGGATGCTCCGGAGGGGCGAGACGGCCGTCGCCGTCGACCCCGGGGAGGATGCCCCCGTGCGCCATTGGCTCGAGCGGCACGCGCTCCGTCTCACGGGCATCGCGGTGACCCACCACCACGCCGACCACACCGG
Source organism: Pseudomonadota bacterium (assembly GCA_021819635.1). Lineage (GTDB taxonomy): Bacteria > Pseudomonadota > Gammaproteobacteria > JAKAQQ01 > JAKAQQ01 > JAKAQQ01. Next base: position 862 of record JAKAQQ010000171.1, on the reverse strand, counting down.
GGGGGTGGACGGGCTCGCCCCGCTCCTCGCCCCCGGAGGGTTCGTCGCGACAAGCGGGGGGGCCCGCTTTGCGGGCGACCGGCTCGCCCGGGCGGGCGAGACCCTCCGCTTCCCCGGCGGGGTGAGCCTCGAGGTCCTCGCGGTCCCCGGCCACACCCGCGACCACCTCGCCTACCGGACGGACGACGGGCACCTCTTCCCGGGCGACACACTCTTTCGTCTGGGCTGCGGCCGGCTCTTCGAGGGCACGCCGGCGGAGATGGTAGAATCCCTCGCGCGGCTGCGGGCGCTCGACCCGGGGACGGCCGTCCATCCCGCCCACGAATACACGGCCGCCAATCTGGCTTTCGCCCTGGATCTCGAACCGATGAACGACGCCCTCCTCCGCCTTCGTGAGGAAGTCCTCGCCCTCTGCCGCCGGGGGCTCCCGACGCTTCCCGTCCCCCTGGGTGAGGAACGGGCCCTCAATCCCTTCCTCCGCCTCGAGGACCCGGCCATCCGCCGGGTGGTCCGCGCCCGGGCCGGGCTCGAGATGCCCGATCCGGTCGCAATTTTTGCTACCCTGAGAAGCTGGAAAGACCGTTTCGTCGCCCAAGTAGAGGGCCCCCGAGCCCCCCCCAGGGGAGGACCGACATGAACGCACCATCCTCAAATCTGGCCCGCCCCCCCCGGGGGCGGTGCGTGCGCCTCGCCACCACCGTGGCGCTCGCCGCCCTCCTCACCTCGGCCTGCAGCCTTCTGCCGAACCGGCACCCGGCGCTGTCCTCGCGCTCCGCGGCCTCCCTCCACCGGGGGCTCCCGGACAACGAGCCGCTCCCGCCCGAGGCGGGTCTCCACGGCCCCCCGCTCGTCCGCTAGATCG
>JAKAQQ010000170.1 GCA_021819635.1 Pseudomonadota bacterium | reverse complement strand
CCTTGACGAACCCACGAACCACCTCGACGCCGACACGGTCGCCTGGCTCGAGCGCTACCTCCAGAGTTACCGCGGAACGGTGGTCCTCGTCACCCACGACCGCTATTTCCTCGACAACGTCGTCTCCTGGATCCTGGAAATCGACCGCGGGCAGGCACTGCCGTTCTCCGGCAACTACAGCGCCTGGCTCGAGAACAAGGAAGAACGGCTCCGGCGCGAGGAACGCAGCGAGGCCGCCCACCGCCGCGCGCTCGAGGAGGAACTCGCCTGGGTCCGGCGCGGCGCCCGCGGGCGTCAGGCGCAGAACAAGGCCCGGCTTCAACGTTACGAAGAACTCTCGAGCCGCGAGTTCCAGAAGCGTCACGAGACCCAGGAAATCTACATCCCGCCCGGGCCGCGCCTCGGGGACCTGGTGATCGAGTTCACGGGGGTCGGCAAGACCTACGGGGATCGCCCGCTCTTCGCGGACCTCACCTTCCGTGTCCCCCCGGGGGCCATCGTCGGCATCATCGGCCCCAACGGCAGCGGCAAAAGCACGTTGCTCCGCCTGATCACCGGCGAAGAGCGTCCCGACGCCGGCGCGGTGCGTCTCGGCGAAACCGTCGCCCTCGCCCACGTCAGCCAGGAGCGGCTCTTCGCCGACCCGCGCGCAAGCGTCTTCGACATCATCACCGGTGGGGTGGACGTGCTGATCGTCGGCAATTACGAGACACCGGCGCGGAGCTACGTCGCGCGGTTCAATTTCCGCGGCGCCGACCAGCAGAAACCCGTGGGGCGGCTCGCGGGCGGGGAACGCAACCGCGTGCATCTCGCACGCGTGCTCCGTCACGGCGGCAACGTGCTGCTCCTCGACGAACCCACCAACGATCTTGATGTCGAGACGCTGCGCGCTCTCGAGGAGGCGCTCCTCGCCTTTCCGGGCAGCGCCCTCGTCGTCTCGCACGACCGCTGGTTCCTCGACCGCATCGCCACCCATCTTCTCGTCTTTGACGGGGAAGGGGACGTGCGCTTCGTCGAGGGCAACTACAGCGAATACCGCGCGGAACGCGCCCGCGCGGGCGCCGACGAGACACCGCACCGGACGAAGTTTCGCCGTTTCAGTTGAGGGCCCGGGCGGGCGCGCTCAGTTGGAAGAGACGTACTTCTCCCGGCGGATGTTGACCAACGGGAAGCCGCGGGCCTTGAGCAGCGCCGTGGTCTCGTCGATCATGGCCGGGTTGCCGCACAGGTAGACGACGGCATCGGCCGGATCGGGGGCGAGATCGGCAAGCACGTGCTGGACGTACCCCCGCCGTTCGTCGGGCTCGGGAGGCTCGGAAACGGCACGGCTTTGGCAGGAGAGAAAAACGAACGCCGGACGGGCGGCGGCAAACGCACGAAACTCATCCCCGTAAAGCCGCTCCTCGGGGGTGCGCACGCCCAGAAGGAGGGTCACACGACGGGCGGCGTCACGGGCGAGGAAGCGATCGATCTGCGGCAGCATGGTGCGGTAGGGCGCGATCCCGGTGCCCGTGCCAACGAGATAGAGACGGGGGGCCGGTTCGTCGTCCCGCAGCACAAAACGACCAAACGGCCCGCTCGCCCGCAGGCGGTCTCCGGGGCGCACGCCAAAAAGAATGCGCGTCGCACGCCCCTCGGGCACTTCGCCCACCGCCAGCGCGATCGTCCCGTCGCCTCGCGGGGCGACGGCGATGCTGTAGCTGCGGCGAAGTTCCTCCGCGCCGTCCGGGAGGTGAAGCGTGATGAACTGTCCGGGAACGTAGGTAAACGGACGATCGTCGGGGAGACGAAGACCGATCTCCACCACCCGCGGAGTGCGCCGGGTGGATCCGACGACTTCGAGATCGAACTGTCCCCCGCTCACGGTGCCTCCAGACGGAAAGGACGGGGGGACGCCCCCGCGCCCCACGCCCGCACGGGAACGGCGCGGGTAGGGAGCGTGTATTGTAGCCGAGCCTCCTCTCGCGCCCGAACGATGCCCGAGGTCGATCTCTCCGCCAGCCGACGCTGCGTCCGTTGCGCGGCCTGCCTCCCCCACTGCCCGACGTACGCCGTGGCGGTCGATGAAGCCGAATCCCCCCGCGGACGACTTGCGCTCATGGACGCCTGGTCACGGGGCATCCTCGAAGCGAACGACGAGTTCTGGGGGCATCTCGACCGTTGCCTCGGTTGTCGGCTCTGCGAGTCGGTCTGCCCGGCCGAGGTGCCCTACGGAGCGTTGCTCGACCGGCTTCGCGCCTCCGAACGGGCAGAGGGGCGACCCGCGCCCGCCCTCCACCGCATTCTGCGCCGCTTGGCCGGCCGACCGCAGGCTCTTGCGCTCCTCGGGCGCGTGCTCGGGCCGGGGGCCGCTCTGGGCTTTCGCCCCACGTCCCCACTTCTCCCCGCCTCCCTGCGTCCGCTCGCCGCCCTCGTTCCCGACCCACGCCCCCGGGCGTGGCGCCCTCCGGCCGGCGTTCCTCTCCGCCCCGCCGCCACGGGCGACGTCGCGCTCTTCCTCGGTTGCTACGCCCGCGTCCTCCGTCCCGAGCCTCTGCGGGCCATGCTCCGCGTGCTCACCGCTCTGGAGATTCCCGTCGTCGTCCCACCGCGCCAAACCTGTTGCGGAGCCCTGGCCCGCCACATGGGTGAGGAGAAGGAGGCCGAGAGGCTCGCCGCCCGCAACCGCCGGGCCTTCGCCGGCGCACGGACCGTGGTCGCGCTCGACACGGGCTGCCTGGGCTCGCTCCGGATCTCGCTCACCGGGCAGGAGACCCAAGAGGCGGGCGCCTGCGAGGTGGTCGAGGCCTGCCGCTTCCTCGACCGCATCCTCCCGCCCCACCTTCCCACCGCACGTGTCGCCCCCCGGCTGGTCGTCCACACGCCCTGCACGCATCGGAGCGTGGCGGGCAACCCCGACGCGGTCCCGCATCTCCTGGGGCGCTTGGGACTCGAGGCCGCACCTTGGGGGCGGGGCGCGGGCTGCTGCGGGGCGGCCGGCAGCCACGGCCTCCTGTATCCCGAGACCGCCGCCGCCCTCGCCGCCCGAGCGTGGGCCCCTCCCCCCCCGGAGGGAGCCAGCATCCTCACGACCAACGTCGGCTGCGCCCTCGCGCTCGGTGCCCGTCTCCGCCTTGACGCCCGCCCGGGGAAAATCTGCCACCCCGTTGAAATCATTGATGACCTCTGGTCCCGGGCACTTGGGGGTGTCACCGGCTGTCATGGAATGTTCACAAAGATGGGCGGATAATGACGGCCAGTTGCCACACCGGATCGGGGTCATGAACCACCAGCACCAGAAGCAGAACCGCACGTCCCTCGAGGTGTTCGAGGAATCCTCCCTGCGCGACTTTCATTGGCGTGCGGTCTTCACCTCGGGAATGGGCTTTTTCACCGACGCCTACGACCTCTTCATCATCGGCACGGTCACCGTCATTCTGAGCCCGCTGTGGCATCTCACAACCCTGGATCTTTCCGTCCTCAACGCCACCTCCATCGCCGCTGCG
>JAKAQQ010000169.1 GCA_021819635.1 Pseudomonadota bacterium | reverse complement strand
TAGTCTCAAGATCGTACCGTCTTGGACCAATCTTCTCTTTTCCTTGTCAAGACATGACGAAGTCGGTCTTTCGCGCCGTGGCTTGTCCGAGCGTCACGTGTCCCCGCCGCCGGCCGACCCTGCGTGACCAGGTGGGTGCGGGAGCGCCCTCGGCCATGTCGGGTTACAGGGCATCCTCGTCGAACGTCGGAGCGCCCATATCCGAAACGGTGGGTCGGGTCTTCGGGTGACCGGCGAGAGCCGCGCCCAAGCGGGCGCGCGCATCCCGGCTGCGAGCGACGACATTCATCAATCTGTTCGCGGTGTCTGCACCATCAGCGCCCTCGGCGAGCAGGGCAAGAAACGATTTGCCGTGTGCGACCGTTCGATCAAGTGTTGAGGCGGTTGGTGTGAAGTGGGCGGCCGAGAACACGTGCGCCGCGGCCGCGAGCTCAATGAGCTTGGCTTGGTGGGCGTCTTTCGGGATCTCGCCCTTGATCCAGTTGTAGAGCGTCTGGCGGGACACCCCGAACACGACCGGGAGACGGGTCATCGTACGCCCGAATCCTGTCTTCACCTCGAGCATCAGCTGGGCAAACAAGGCGATGCCTCCTCGCTATACTGGCACCCAGCGTCCCGACCCGTGGTCCGAGGCGACTTCCGCGGAGCGCGGAAGGGGGCCGCACGTGGCGGGGGCGACGACCCCGGGAGGTTCTCAGGCCGTGTCGAGCTACGTTTTTTCCGTGATCACCCACGGCCCTTTCGGCGAAGCGGTGCGGCGGACAACCGAGGCTCTCGCCACCGAAGGCTTCGGGGTGCTCACGACCGTCGATGTGGCCAAGACGTTTTCCCAGGCGCTGGGGATCACCCGTCCCCCCTACGTCATTCTGGGAGCCTGCAGTCCGCGTTACGCCCACGCCGCCCTCGAGGCCGATCCTGATCTGGGGGCTCTTCTGCCGTGCAACGTGGTGCTCCGTGCCCGCCCCGACGGGCGGATCGACGTCGTCTTCATGGATCCCGAGGCCGTTCTCGGGCTGGTGACGCATCCCGCGGTGTCCGGACTCGCCGGCGAGGTCCGGGCGAGGCTCCAGAGGGTCGCCGACACCCTCGCCCGGGTTTGAGCGGAATGACGTCCGCCGAGCCCACGACCCTTTCCCTGGCCCGCAAGTGGCGGCCCCAGCGTTTTGCCGACGTGGTCGGGCAGGAGCCGGCGGTCCGGGTTCTCCAGAACGCCCTCGGCCGGGGTCGCCTCCATCCCGTGCTGCTGTTCACCGGTGTGCGCGGCGTGGGCAAGACGACGCTCGCGCGTCTCGTGGCCAAGGCCCTCAATTGCGAACGGGGGGTGGTCGCGGAGCCGTGCAACGAGTGCGCGGCGTGCCGGGCCCTCGAAGCGGGCAACTTCGTCGATTTTCTCGAGATCGACGCGGCGTCACGGACCCGGGTCGAGGAAACGCGGGAACTTCTTGCCAACGTTCCCTACGCCCCCGCGACCGGACGGTTCCGCGTCACCCTCATCGACGAAGTCCATATGCTCTCGGGGCACTCGTTCAACGCCCTGCTCAAGACGCTTGAAGAGCCTCCGGCGCACGTGGTCTTCATCCTCGCCACGACCGACCCGGACAAGGTCCCGCCCACCGTCCTCTCGCGTTGCCTGCGCCTCAGCCTGCGCCGGGTCCCGCCCGAGGCGACCACCGCTCGCCTGGCCCGCATCCTCGACGAGGAGGGCGTCCGCTACGACGAGGAAAGTCTCCGGCTCGTGACCCAGGTGGCCGAGGGGAGTCTCCGCGACGCCCTGAGTTTCGTGGACCAGGCGATCGCCTACGGCGATGGGACGCTGCGCGGCGAGGAGATCGCCGCCCTTCTCGGAACGATCGACGAGGGACGGCTTCTCGCGCTCCTCCTCGACATTGAGGAGGAGCGGCCCGAGGGGGTGCGCGCCTTCCTTGCCCACGCCGAGGAACACGGGCTGGATCCCCACGCCCTCGTCGAGCGTCTTCTCGCCCTCCTTTCCCGCATTGCCCTCGAGCAGCTTGGCCCCGTCTCCTCGGACGAGGGCGCGGAGCGGAACCGGGCGGCGCGTGCGCTCGCACCGGAGACCGTCCAGATCTTCTACGAGATCGCCTGCAAGGCCCACGAGGAGCTCCGGGTCTGCGACGATCCGCGCACCGTGCTTCGTATGGCCATGGTGCGGATGGTGGCGCTGCGTCCCCTGGCGCTCGCGGCCGCGAACGGCGAGATGCCGCCGCCGTCCCCCCCCCCGTCTCCGCCCGCCGCAAGCGTGGCCCGGGAAAAGGCGCGCGCCCCGGCGGCGTCGTCCGTCCGGCCCACCTCCCCGTCGCCCCGTCCGCCTTCCGCCCGCGCCCCCGTCTCCGCGGGGCCGTCCTCCTCGCCGCCCCCGTCACCTCCGCCCGCGGCGCCTCCCCCCGAGGGGCCACCGCTTCCTCTCGGACCCGAGACCTGGCTCGAGACCGTCCCGCGTCTTCCGCTCCCGGGCATGGTTCGCGAGGCGGCCGCCAACCTCGGCTGGCAGGAGCTCGACGCCGGGGGGCGCCTCGTCCTCTCGGTGGCGCGGTCCCACGAGGATCTCATCGTCCGCGCCACCGAGGAGGCGCTTCTCCGGGCGCTTCGTGCCTGGGATCCCCGGGTTCGGGATCTCCGCATCGACGTGCGCGAGAACGCCGATTTCCCGACCTACGCGCTTCTGCGTCGCCGGACCGAGGAGAGCGCCCGGGCGGACCTCGAGGCGACGTTCCGCGGCGATCCGCTCGTTCGGGACATCGTGCAAAATTGGGGCGGTCGGATCCGGCCCGAGACCGTCCGTGATCCCGAGGAGCCGCCGCCGTGATGTCCGCCCCCCTTCGCACGCGCTTCTGCCGCTCCTCCCGGTCCGGGGGGCGGGCGCGGTGAAAGACTTCTCGCCCGCCGTCCGCGAGCTCGTCGAGGCGCTGCGCACCCTTCCGGGGGTGGGACCGCGGACCGCCCAGCGCATGACGTTTTTTCTCCTCCGCGACGAGAGGCACGAGGCGCGCCGCCTGGCCGCGGCTCTCGAGCGGGTGCTCACGGCCGTCGGCCGCTGCCGCGATTGCCGCATGTATTGCGAGGAGGAGACCTGCGAACTCTGCCGCGCGTCGCGGCGCAACCGCGCTCTTCTCTGCGTCGTCGAGTCGCCCGCCGACCTCATGGCGTTCGAAGCCACGGGCCGCTACGACGGGCTCTACTTCGTCCTCTTCGGCCATCTCTCGCCCCTCGACGGCGTCGGCCCCGAGGAACTCGGGCTCGGGCGGCTGCGCGAGCGGCTGCTCGGCGGCGAGGTCCGCGAGGTGATCCTGGCCACCAACCCCACCGTCGAAGGCGAAGCCACCGCCCAGGTGATTGCCGGCCTGTGCGGCGAGGCCGGTGTGCCGGGTTCGCGCCTGGCCCACGGGGTGCCCGCGGGGGGCGAACTCGAGTACCTCGACGGCGCCACGCTCGGCTGCGCCCTCGACGGGCGACGCCCCTACGTGGCCTGAACGCCCCCC
>JAKAQQ010000168.1 GCA_021819635.1 Pseudomonadota bacterium | reverse complement strand
CAGGAACCCTGCGAGGGTGCGGCAGAGCTCGGTCTTGCCCACCCCCGTTGGCCCGAGGAAGAGGAACGAGCCGAGCGGACGGCGGGGGGGCGCGAGCCCGGCGCGGGCGCGGCGGATGGCGTTCGCCACCGCGCGCACCGCCTCGTCCTGACCGACGACGTGGCGGTGCAGGGCGGACTCCATCTCGCGGAGTTTCTGCCGCTCGCCCTCGAGCATGCGCGCGACGGGGATGCCCGTGGCGCGCGAGACCACCTCGGCGATCTCCTCGCCGCCGACCCGGGTGCGGAGAAGACGCGGGGCGGCGCCCTCGCCGCCCGCGGTGCGGGCCGCGGCGATGCGGCGCTCCGTTTCCGGAATGCGGCCGTACTGAAGTTCGGCCATGCGCTGGAGATCGCCCGCGCGGCGGGCGGCGTCAAGCTCGACGTAGAGGCGGTCGAGAGTTTCCTGAAGATCGCGCGTGCCGACGACGGCGGTCTTTTCCCTCGTCCACACCTCGTCCAGCTCGGCCCGCTCGCCTTCGAGACGCCCGATCTCGTCCTCGAGGGCGCGTCGGCGTTTGCGCGACGCCTCGTCCCGGTCCTTGCGCAGCGCCTCGCGCTCGATCTTGAGCTGGATGAGACGGCGTTCGATGCGCTCGATGGCTTCGGGTTTGGAATCGATTTCGGTGCGGATGCGCGCGGCGGCCTCGTCGATGAGGTCGATCGCCTTGTCGGGCAGCTTGCGGTCGCTGATGTAACGGGCCGAGAGCGTCGCCGCGGCGATAATCGCCGGGTCCGTGATCTCGACCCCGTGGTGGAGCTCGTAGCGCGGCTTGAGCCCGCGCAGAATGGCGATCGTGTCCTCGACGTTGGGCTCGGCGACAAGCACCTTCTGGAAACGGCGCTCGAGCGCGGCGTCCTTCTCGATGGAGCGGCGGTACTCGTCGAGGGTCGTGGCCCCGATGCAGTGGAGTTCCCCGCGGGCGAGCGCGGGCTTGAGCATGTTGCCGGCGTCCATGCTGCCCTCGGCCTTCCCGGCACCGACCACGGTGTGAATTTCGTCGATGAAAAGGATCACCCGACCCTCCTCGGCCGCAAGATCCTTGAGAACGGCCTTGAGACGCTCCTCGAACTCGCCGCGGTACTTGGCCCCGGCGATCAGGGCGGCCATGTCGAGGGCGAGAAGACGGCGGCCGCGCAGCGCCTCCGGCACCTCGCCCTGGACGATCCGCTGCGCGAGCCCCTCGACGATCGCCGTCTTGCCCACGCCCGGTTCCCCGATGAGAACCGGGTTGTTCTTGGTCCGTCGTTGAAGCACCTGGACGGTGCGGCGGATCTCGGGATCGCGGCCGATCACGGGGTCCAGTTTCCCGGCCTCGGCCAGGGCGGTGAGGTCGACGGTGTACTTCTTGAGGGCTTGGCGCTGTTCCTCGGCCCCCTCGTCCTCGACCCGTCCGCCTCCACGGACACGGGTGATGGCGTGCTCAAGCGCGGGGCGCTGGACGCCGAGGCGCGCGAGGATCCCGCCCACGCCCCGTGTGTCCTCAAGCGCGGCGAGGAGAAAGAGTTCGGACGAGATGTAGCGGTCGCCCCGGGCGCGGGCAAGATCGTCGCAGCGATTGAGCAGACGCAGGAGATCGCGCGAGGGCGCGGGGTCGTCTTCGGGCCGGTCGAGACGGGGCTGCCGCTCGAGTTCTTCGCGCACCGCCCGGTCAAGCGCGGCGAGGTCCCCCCCCACGAGACCCAAGATCTGGCGCACGCTTCCCTCCGGTTCGGCGAGGAAAACCGCCAGGAGATGCACGGGTTCGACGGCCGGTGCGTGCGCCGTGCGGGCACGCCGGTGGGCCTCCTCAAGGGCCTTCTGGAACGTGGCGGTGAATTGATCGAGACGCATGGGCGGGGACCTCCTCACCTTATGGTTGGGCCGCGCGTCCGGGGTTTCAACGTCCCTGCGTGGGGCCCCGGAGCCACCCCGCCCCCCTCGGGGGACGCGACGGTCCACGCCAGGGTCGCCTGCCGTCCCGTTCGGCCTTCCCGGCGGTAGGAATAGAAAAGATCGGCCTCGGCCGTCGAGCGCCCCGAGGCAATCACGCGCCCCACGTCGAGGGCGGCGAGATGCCGGGCGACCAGGGCCGGCAGGTCCAAGGTCAGGCGATCCCCCCGGGTGGAGCGAAAATCATCGGAACCCGAAGGGCAGCGCGCGAGGCAGGCCGCGCGAACCTCGGGGCCCACCTCGTAGGCCGCGGCGTCGATCGCCGGCCCGATCCAAGCCCGGGTTTCCGCGCCCCCGCCACCGCAGGCAGCGAGCGTGGCCTCGAGGACACCCCGGGCAAAACCCCTCCAGCCGGCGTGCGCGACGGCGAGGCGGCCGCGGTCCGGCGCGTGGAAGACGACCGGCACGCAATCGGCCGTCAGGACCGCGAGGACCACCCCGGCCTCGTCGGTCCAGGCCCCGTCCGCTTCCTCCGTGTCGGGCACGCTCCCCGCCGTCATCCGCACAACGCGCGTCCCGTGCACCTGGCGGAGCCAGCACGGCTCGCCGGGGAGGTCGAGGGCACGGACGAGACGGCGGCGGTTCTCCGTGACGGCCGCGGGGTCGTCGCCCACCCCCCGGCCGAGGTTGAGCGTCGCGTAAGGGCCGCGGCTCACGCCCCCACGGCGTGTCGTCGTCCCGATCCGCGCCCGGCCGCCCCACGGCCCGGAGGCCTCGAGAAAAAGATCATCGGTCATGACGAGAGAGCGTCCTCCACGGCCACACCGTCCAACGCGAGGCCGGCCAGGAGCCGGGCCATGTCCTCGGGCCAGGGGGCGGTCAGCGCCAGGGTGTGTCCTTCGCGCGGGTGGACGAAGGCAAGGCGGGCGGCGTGAAGCATCTGCCGGCGAACCTCGCGGAGCGCCTCGCGGGCGGACGCGGAGAGATCCGCGGGCGGCGCCCGTCGTCCGCCGTACGCGGGATCGCCGACGACCGGATGGCCGGCGTGCGCGAGATGGACCCGGATCTGGTGCGTGCGCCCGGTCTCGAGCCGGAGGGTCAGGAGCGCGAGCCCCGGCCGTTGCCGGCGGATCTCGAAATGGGTGCGCGCCGGCCTCCCGGTGGCCACCACCGCCCGGCGGGTGCGCAGACGCGGGTGCCGGGCGAGCGGCGCGTCGATCGTCCCGGCCGCGGGCGGGTTTCCCCAGACGAGGGCGTCGTAGCCACGGTGGATCGAACGCGCGGCGAGATCGGCCACGAGCCGCCGGTAGGCGAAGGGCGTGCGGGCCACGAGGAGGAGACCCGTCGTGTCGCGGTCGAGACGGTGGACCAGACCCGCACGGGGGAGAGCGGCAAGCCTCGGGTCGTGCGCGAGGAGGGCGTTGAGAAGCGTCCCCGCCGGGCGACCGGCCCCGGGGTGGACGCTCAGACCCGCAGGCTTGTCGAGGACGAGGAGGTCCTCGTCCTCGTGAACGAGGACGAGGGGGCGGAATTCGGGCCGGTCGGTTCCCGGGCCGACCGCGGCCGGGAGGAGAAGGCGGAGGCGCT
>JAKAQQ010000167.1 GCA_021819635.1 Pseudomonadota bacterium | reverse complement strand
GCGAAAGAGCGGGATGCAGCTCGCCTCGAAGATGCGGTTCGTCTCCGCACAGCTCGTCGCGCTCTTCGAGGACGACCTGTGGTTGACCTCGGCCCGCCACGCGAACGCGATGGCGCGCCGCCTCCAGAAGGCCGGGCACACGCCCGTCGTGTACGACGCCGCGCCGGCAAGCCGCGAAGCGGCGTCCCGCGCGGGCCTGAAGACGGCGGCGAGCCTGCCGTCTCTTGTGGCCGCGCTTCCTTCCCCGCGGGCGGTCTGGATGATGATCCCGGCCGGGGCCGTCGATGGGCTCCTCGCGAGCTTGGCGCCCCTTCTGGCGCGCGACGATGCTCTCGTGGACGGGGGCAACTCGCACTACACCGACGACATCCGTCGGGCACGGGCGCTGGCGGACGCCGGCGTCCATTACCTGGACGCCGGGACCTCGGGCGGCGTGTTCGGCGAGGAACGCGGCTATTGCCTCATGATCGGCGGCCCCGAGGATGCGTTTGCGCGTCTTGTCCCGATCTTTCGTGCGCTTGCTCCCGGGCGGGGCGCCGCGCCTCCCACGCCCGCCCGGCGCGCCGGCGTGTCCACCACCGCCGACGAAGGGTTTCTTTACTGCGGGCCCAGCGGGGCCGGTCATTTCGTGAAAATGGTCCACAACGGCATCGAGTATGGACTCATGGCTTCGTACGCGGAAGGCTTCAACATCCTCCGCCACGCGGACCGGGGGCTTCACCCGCCCCCGACAAGCGCCGAGGAAACCCCTCTGGAGAAGCCCGAAAGTTATCGCTACAGCCTGCCCGTTGCGGAAATCGCCGAGCTTTGGCGCCGAGGCAGCGTGGTGGCGTCCTGGCTGCTGGACCTGACCGCCGATGCTTTGGCGCGTGATCCGGAGCTCGGACACTTGGGTGGACGCGTGTCGGATTCCGGCGAAGGGCGCTGGACCCTTCAGGCCGCGATCGATACGGCGGCGCCCGCGCCCACCCTCGCCGCGGCGCTCTTTGCCCGTTTCTCTTCCCGGGGCGAGAATCTTTTTGCCGACAAGATGCTTTCCGCCATGCGGGAGGAATTCGGCGGCCACCACGAGGAATCCGCCCCATGAACACGCACGACAGTACCGCCGACGCCCTCGTTCTGTTTGGAGCGAGCGGGGACCTCGCGGCCAAGAAAATTCTCCCGGCTCTCTGCGCTCTCGAACGGCGTCACCTTCTGCCGCCGTTCGTCCTCGGCGTGGCCAAGTCGGGATGGAGCGCCGACGACTTCCGTCACCACGCCCGCGCCGCGCTCGCCGCCCACGCGCCCGAGGCCGCGGAAGCGGACGTGACCTCGCTTCTTGCGCATCTCGACTACGTGGACGGCGACTACCGCGACGCCGCGACGTTCGCCGAGGTCGGCCGCCGCCTTCAGGGACGCAAAGCCCCCCTCTTTTACCTCGCCATCCCCCCGAGCATGTTTGCGACGGTCGTTGAGGGGTTGCACCACGGCCGGCTTGACAAAGGGGGCCGCGTCGTGGTCGAGAAACCGTTCGGGCGCGATCTCGCGTCGGCTCAAAATTTGAACAAGATCGTTGGGCGCGTCTTTAGCGAGCGTCAGATTTACCGCATCGACCACTATCTGGGCAAGGAACCGGTTCAGAATCTTCTCTATTTCCGTTTCGCCAACGGGTTTCTTGAACCGTTATGGAACCGCAACCACGTGCGCAGCATCGAGATCACGATGGCTGAAAACTTCGGCGTTGAGGACCGGGGAGCGTTCTACGACGAAGTCGGTGCCGTCCGCGACGTGGTCCAGAATCACCTGCTCCAGGTTCTGGCGATTCTCACCATGGAACCTCCTGTGCGTTACGACGTGGACACGGTGCGGGACGAAAAGGCCAAAGTCCTGGGCGCCGTCCGTCCGGTCCGCCCCGAGGACCTCGTGCGCGGGCAGTTTGAGGGCTATCATGCGGTCGCGGGCGTCGCGCCCGACTCCCGTCGTGAAACCTATGTGGCGCTGCGCACCCAGGTCGACAGCTGGCGCTGGGCGGGGGTGCCGATTTTCATTCGCGCGGGGAAACTTCTGGGCGTCACGGCCACCGAGGTTGTCGTCCGCTGGAACGACCCGCCGCGGGACCTGTTTGGCGAACCGGTTCGTGCGCTGAGCAACTACGCACGTTTCCGGCTCGGGCCCGACAGGGTGGAGATTGCGCTCGGGGCCCGGGTCAAGGAGAACGGCGAAGCCATGTCCGGCCGCATGATTGAGCTTGAACTTGACCGCAACGCTTCGGACGAGGAAACCCCGTACGAGCGCCTCATTGGCGACGCGGTGAGGGGGGATCCTTCGCTTTTTGCGCGTCAGGATGCCGTCGAGGCTTCTTGGAAAATCGTCGACGACATCCTGGACGAACGTCTCCCGCTGTACACGTACAAGCCGGGGACCATGGGCCCCGCCGAAGCCCTTGGTCTCACGGCGGTCTACGGCGGCTGGTACGACCCCCGTCCGTGACCGCCGCGCCCTCCGTCGTCGTCCGCTCCTCCGAGGCCGAAACCGCGCGTGCCTTGGCCTGCTGGCTCCACGAGCGCGTGACCGAGATCGTGGCGGAGGGACGCGAGGCCCGTCTGGCGCTCTCGGGTGGGAGGACCCCGTGGGCCATGCTGCGTGCGTTCGCCGCCCTCGCCCCCCCTTGGGACAAGATCGCCATTTTCCAGGTCGACGAGCGCTTTGTTCCGATCGATGATCCACGCAGCAACGCGGGCCAGATCGCCCGCATCCTGCCCCCCGCCGGACGCTTCCGACCGATTCCCGTCGACGTCCGTCAGGCGCCGGAGGCCGTCGCCCAAGACTACGAGGACCTGCTCCTTCAGGCGATGGCGGGAGAACCCGTGTTCGACATCGTCCACCTCGGTCTCGGGGAGGACGGGCACACGGCGTCTCTGGTTCCGGGAGACCCGATCCTCGAGGTCGGGAACCGCTGGGTTGCCGCCACGACCGCAGCCTACCAGGGAGCCCGTCGGGTGAGCCTCACCTACCCCACGCTCCGCCGGGCCGGCCGGATCGCCTGGCTGGTCACCGGTCCGGAAAAGAAGGACATTCTCCGGAGGTTTCTCAAGGAAGAGGCGGGTCTTCCGGCGTGCCGCGTCCCCCGCGACCACGCCTTTCTCTTCACGGACGACGCGGCCTGGGGGGGCGGTCTCCCGGAGCGCTCCCCGGCTTCCGATTCTCCGTAAGCCGGAAGGCGAAGTCGCCCCCAGAAGTCGCCCCCAATTCTGCGCCCGGACACCGGCACTCCCGCGTCGCTCCTCCACTTTCCGGACGCGCCCGCTGCCCCTTCCCTTCGGCTTGACAAGGGAAACCTGTTCGTGGCACGATCGGCCCGTTTCTCCACGCGCCCGGTTTCATGAACGACGAAACACCGGAGACGAGGGCGTCCCCGCGCACCGGGCGCGCGGGCCTGCGGCGGGCCGCGGGCCTCGCGGGGGCCGTGTTCGCTCTTCTCGTCCCCTGCGTGGCGGTCCTGGATGTGCCGCTCTTTGATCGC
>JAKAQQ010000166.1 GCA_021819635.1 Pseudomonadota bacterium | reverse complement strand
TTCCGAAACCGGCGTCAGTGAGGACGGGAACACGGGCCCGGGCGACGATCTCGGCGATGTTGTAGAGATTCTGGATGCCAAGACCCGAACCGATCGGTGCGCCGAGCGGCATCACCGCCGCCGCCCCGGCCTCTTCGGCGCGGCGTGCGACCAAGGGGTCGTCGTTGAGGTAGGCCATCACCACAAAACCCTCCCGCGCGAGGGTCGCGATGGCCTCGAGGGTCGCAAAGACATCCGGGTAGAGGGTCGTGTCGTCACCGATCACCTCGAGTTTGACGAGGGCGGACCCGTCGAGGAGCTCACGCCCGAGCTGCGCGGTGCGCACGGCCTCGGCCGCGGTCCGGCACCCGGCGGTGTTCGGGAGGATCGTGAGGCCGTCGCGCGGCAAATGATCGAGGAGGTTGGGGCTCCGGCCATCCTGCCCGATGTTCGTGCGGCGGATGGCCACCGTCACCATCTCCGTGCCGCTCGCCGCGACGGCCTGCGCGGTTTCTTCAAAGGAACGGTATTTGCCGGTTCCGAGGAGGAGACGCGAGCGGTAGTGCCGGCCCGCGAGTTCCCAGGTGTCGTCGGGGGGGGTCGGCTCCGTCATCCACCCCCCACCGCGTGCACGATCTCGAGCCGGTCTCCCTCGTGAAGCTCGGTTCCGTCGTGTAGGCTCCGCGGCACAACCTCCCCGTTGTGCTCAAGGGCGATACGGCGCCCCTCGAGCCCGAGGGCACGGATGAGGTCGGCGAGGGTGCGCGGTGAGGGGTCGACGTCACGTCGCTCCCCGTTGACGACGAGTTGCATGCCTGTATTATAGAGAGGGCGTGCGCGCCTTAAACGACCGGGCCGAACGGGCGGGTGTAGCTCAATGGTAGAGCTCCAGGTTCCCAACCTGGTGACGTGGGTTCGATTCCCATCACCCGCTCCATACACGCCTCCGCCTTCCGGAAGCGCCCGTCGAGGGTTCCGCGGGCTGGGACGGTCCCTTCCCGGGCCCTCCCTCCGATGGCCTGTGGTTTGCGTGTCCGTGTGTCGCCTCCCCCGCGCGGTTCCCGGGGGTTCCGCGCTTCAGCCGTCCTTTCCTTCGTCCGTGACGCTCTCCCAGGCGCCGAGGGCCATGACCTCCTCCTCCTTGGCCTCGAGGGCGAGGACGGGGGGATGGCCCGGCGGCGAGAGGAGAGGAGGGCACTCTCGTGAGGAGCGGGCGTCGGGGTCGATCCCGAAACCGAGCCAGCCGAGTCGACGGACGATTTCCGCGCGGAGCGCCTCCTGGTGTGTGCCGATTCCTCCGGTGAACACGAGGGCGTCGAGCCCTCCGAGAGTGGCGGCGATGGCTCCGCAGTGGCGCACGACGCTCGCCACGAACATCTCGACGGCGAGGGCGGCGCGGGGTTCGTCCCGATCGACGAGATCGCGGATGTCGGCGCTCGTCTCCGAGACGCCCAAGAGCCCGCTTCGGCGGTAGAGGAGATCTTCGATCTCCCGGGCGTCGAGCCGCTCGTGGTTGACCCAGCGCAGAACGAGCCCGGGATCGAGTGCCCCCGGACGGGTGGACATCACGAGCCCGTCGAGGGCGGTGAGACCCATGGTTGTGGTCACGCTCCGGAGGTTGCGGAGGCCGCAGAGACTCGCGCCGCTTCCGAGATGCGCGACCACCACCGCCCCCTGCGCCCGCGTGCCAAGGAGGGCCGGAAGCCGGCGGGCGACCGATTCGTAGGAGAGCCCGTGGAAGCCGTAGCGGCGGTAGCCCCGCTCGTACCAGACGGCGGGGAGGGCGTAGCGGGTCTCGCTTTCCGGGTGCCCGGCGTGGAAGGCCGTGTCGAAACACGCGACCGCCCGGGCCCCCGGAAGGGCGTCCGCGGCCGCGCGGATCCCCGCGAGCCCCGGCCCTTGGTGGAGCGGGGCGAGGTCGGCGAGGGCCTCGAGATCCCGGAGGACCTCGAAGGTGACGACGGTCGGTCGAACGTAACGCGTTCCGCCGTGAACGATGCGGTGAACCACGAGCGCCGGGCGGTCGAGCGCCGGACGGTTGCGGACGAGCCAGTCGAGGAGCCAGCGTGTCTCGGAGGCGACGTCTCCGCGCGTGTGGGGAGGATGGAGGGTCCGGGCCGCTTCCCCCGGGCTCACGACGGTGGCGATGGTCCGGCCGTCGGGGGCGTCGATCTCTCCTCGGAGGAGCGCGTGCGGGAGGCCGTCGGGACCCCGGTGTGCGGTCGGGTCGAAGAGCGCGAACTTGAGGCTCGAGGATCCGGCGTTGAGGCAGAGCGTCGGGGCCACGACCTCAGGCGTCCTGCGGTTCCTCGGCCCGTGGGCGTGAGGAGGTCGCCAGAACCTGGAGCAGCGCGAGGGCGCAGGACGCCATGCGTGCCTCCGCGAGATCGGCGCGGCTTGTGAGGATCACCGGCACCCGGGTGCCGAGGACGAGACCCGCAAGTCGTGCGCCGCCCAGGTATTCGAGGCCCTTGGCGAGCATGTTGCCGGCGTCCAGGTCGGGCACCATCAGGACGTCCGCCCGTCCGGACACCGGTGAGGTGATGCCCTTGGTCCGTGCGGCACGGGCGGAGACGGCGTTGTCGAAGGCCAGAGGCCCGTCGAGGATTCCTCCCGCGATCTGGCCGCGGTCGGCCATCTTGCAGAGCGCCGCCGCGTCAAGCGTGGAGGCAATTCTTGGCGTTACGGTTTCGAGTGACGAGAGCAGGGCGACGCGCGGGCGGGCGATCCCCAGCACGTGTGCAAGGTCGATGGCGTTCTGGACAATGTCGCGTTTCTCTTCGAGGTCGGGGGTGACGTTGATCGCCGCGTCCGTGAGGAGGAGAAGACGCGGCCAGTGCGGGGCGTCGACGACGAAGACGTGGCTCATCCGTCGGGCCGTGCGCAGCCCCGTCTCGGGATGGGTCGCGGCGTGCATGAGCTCGTCGGTGTGGAGCGAGCCCTTCATGAGCGCCTCCACCTCGCCCGCACGTGCGAGGGCGACGGCGCGCTCGGCCGCGGCGTGACTGTGCTCGGTGGCGACGATCTCGTAGGGACCAAGATCCAGGCCCGCGTCCCGCCCCGCCCGGAGAATCCGTTCTTTTGGGCCCACAAAGACGGGGAGGATGAGTCCGGCCTGGGCGGCTTCGACGGCGCCTTCAAGGGCGGGGGCATCGACGGCGTGGACGACCGCCGTCCGCAGAGGATCGCGACCGGCACGGACACGCGCCTCGCGGGCCTCGTTCACGAGCGCGCGGAGACGCGCGCCGGGTTTCTGGCGACCGGGGGGGAGGGATGAGGCGGGGGGAGGGTGGATGCTCCCGGCCGGAACGAGCACTTCCGCCTCGCCCTCGGCCACCGTCTCGTTGCGCGGGTTGGCGATGCGGCAGAGGAGGCGCGCCTGCGGCAGCCCGTTCGGTTCGGTCTCAAGGGCGGTCACGGTGAAACTGACCTCGACGGTCTCTTCGACGAGCACCGGGGCGAGAAAGCGGAGATCCAGACGGTGGAGTTTCATCTCGGGCTCGGGAAAAAGTGTGCCCAGAGCCGCCGTGACAAGGGATCCGAGCCAGGCGCTGGGGCCCGTAATCGG
>JAKAQQ010000165.1 GCA_021819635.1 Pseudomonadota bacterium | reverse complement strand
CGGGCGATGGTCGTTGCTACAATGCTTCCGCCTCCCTTGTCCGCCGCCCCCCCGTCTCATGCGCGCCCGCGATTTCAGTCTGTTCACCCTCAAGGAGACCCCGGCCGAGGCGGAGCTCGTCAGCCACCGCCTGATGCTCCGGGCCGGCATGATCCGGCTTCTCTCCCAGGGTCTCTACACCTGGCTCCCGCTGGGGCTGAGAACGCTCCGGCGGGTCGAACGCGTGGTTCGGGAGGAGATGGACCGCGCGGGCGCCCAGGAACTTCTCATGCCCGCCGTGCAGCCCTCCGAACTCTGGCAGGAGTCGGGACGCTGGGAAAAGTACGGCCCGGAACTCCTCCGTCTTCACGACCGCCACGACCGTGCCTATTGTTTCGGGCCCACCCACGAGGAGGTGATCACCGACCTCGCCCGACGCGAACTCCGCACCTACCGCCAGCTTCCGCTTACCTGGTACCAAATCCAGACCAAGTTCCGTGACGAGATCCGGCCCCGATTCGGCGTGATGCGCGCCCGCGAGTTCCTCATGAAGGACGCCTATTCCTTTCACCGCGACGAGCCGTCCCTCGTCGCCGGCTACAAAACCCTCTACGACGCGTACGCCCGCATCTTCACCCGCCTCGGTCTCGATTTCCGGCCCGTGCGCGCCGACACGGGGACGATCGGGGGGCGATCCTCGCACGAGTTCCACGTCCTCGCCCGGGCGGGGGAGGATCTCCTGGCGCTTTCCGACTCCGGCCCCTACGCGGCGAACGTCGAACTGGCCGAAGCCGTCTCCGCGCTTGCGGGCCGTGCCCCGCCCGCGCAAGATCTCGCGACCGTCCCCACCCCCGGGGTGGGCTCCTGCGAGGAGCTGGCCCGATTCCTGGGGGTTCCCCTCGAGCGGACGGTCAAAACCCTGGTCTTCGCCTCGGAGGCGGCCACGGGCCCCCGCCTCGTCCTTCTGCTCCTGCGCGGCGACCACACGCTCAACGAGATCAAACGGGCGAAAGTTCCCGGACTCGAAACGGTCCGTTACGCCACCGAAGAAGAAATCCGTCAGGAGCTCGGCGCCTCCCCCGGCTCGCTCGGCCCCCTCGGCGTCGACCCGAGCCGGGTGCTCGTGGTCGCGGATCGCACCGTGGCCGACATGAGCGATTTTCTCGTCGGGGCCAACCGCGACGGGTTCCATTACACGGGCGTGAACTGGGGGCGCGATCTTCCGGAACCGCTCACCACCGACCTCCGTTCGGTCACCGACGGCGACCCGAGCCCCGACGGGCAGGGCCGGCTTGTCCTGCGGCGCGGCATCGAGGTCGGGCACGTCTTTCAGCTCGGCACCCAGTACAGCGAGCGGATGCACGCCACCTTCCGCGACGAGGACGGCACGGAACGCGTCTTTTGGATGGGGTGCTACGGCATCGGGGTCAGCCGCATCGTGGCCGCCGCCATCGAGCAGAACCACGACGAGTGGGGCATCGTCTGGCCCGCGGCCATGGCGCCGTTCGACGTCGCCCTCGCCCCGGTCAACCCGCAGGGGGATCCGGAACTTCGCCGCGCGGCCGACCGCCTCTACGAGGAACTTCAGGCCCGGGGTCACGACGTCTTCTACGACGACCGCGGGCTCCGGGCCGGGGTCATGTTCGCGGACCTCGACCTCATTGGCATCCCCCACCGGATCGTGCTCTCCCCCCGTCTCCTCGCGGCCGGGAACGTCGAGTACGTCGGGCGCCGCGGCCGCGTAAGCCAGGACGTTCCACGCGAACAAATCCTTGATGTCCTCGGAGAACGGCAACGAAGCCCCGACGCCTGATCGGTCTTGGCCTCGTCCTCCTTGCGGCCCTCGCCACGACCGTGGGCCCGGCGGCACGGGCGGGTGGGGTGCCCGCGGCGCTCCTCGCCGAGGTGCGCCGGGCCTGGGACACGCGACCGATGCACGTCCGTGGCTACAGGCGGCTCGTCTGGCTCAAGGTCATGAGCGAGCGGACGCGGAAGTTCATCCCCAATCGCCGCCGCCGCCGCCGTTTTCTCCGTCTCGTCTACAGCGTGGCACGGCGGGAGGACGTCACACCCGAACTGGCTCTTGCCGTGATCGAGACCGAGAGCGATTTCCACCGCTACGCCGTGTCGCCCGTCGGGGCTCAAGGCTACATGCAGGTCATGCCCTTCTGGCCCCGGCTTCTGGGCCTCCACGACGTGAGTCTCTTTGCCACCCGGACCAACCTGGTGCTGGGCTGCGCCATCCTCCGCTACTACATCGAAACGGCCCGGGGGAATCTTCCGTTAGCCCTTCAGCGGTACTTTGGGCACGCCGACGGCTACGTGTATTCCGGACGGGTCCTCACCCGGCTTGCCAACCGCTGGTATTGGCGCTGAGGCGCCCGGGCTCCTGCGTCCCCCCGAAGACGCTTCGTGCCGTGATCTTCCTGATCGCAGGTACGCTCGACTTTCCAGTGTCAACCGCGCCCGCACACCCCACATGACACGCGACAGCCCCCCCTTGGTGAAGGCGGGCGACGGGGCCGATCGAGACCGAACCGACGTCTCCGGATCACCGCCGTGGACCCGGATCTCCCGAGACAAGCCCGACAGACCGCACGTCGCACTCCCTGCCCCGACGATAACGGCGCGGCGGGGGCGGTCGGCGGCGACCGTGACGTCGTCGCGTCCTCGAGCCCGGGAGGTCTCGTCGAGGATCGGACTTGTCACCCCGGAGAGGCCCTGCGGAGCCACGGCCAAGTTCACGTACCGTACGCGGAAACGCATGACCCGGTGGAGGGCACCACGGTTCAAGCGCGCCACGCGAGTATCCGGGTTCAAGGGTTTGGACGCGAGGGGCCCTTGCCTCCTTCAAAAAGCCGGGCGTCAAAATGAAATTCTTCCCGACCGACCAGCCTCACCTGACCGAACGCGGCGTGCGCCGGGTTCACAAGAATATTGGCGTCCTTGGGGGATACCGCCGAGGGAACGTAGAGTCCAAGGCTGGCGCCGGCCGCGACCCAGCCATCGCCGAAAATCGCTGTTTCGGGAGTCGCCGGCTTTTGATTCCAGTCCTTGGGAAGCGAAAGGCTGAGTTCCTCCGGTGTGGCAACGGAACCCTCGGGCAGGGCGATCGTGCACATCGTCCATGGAACCGATTTCAGCAAACGCGGCGTGTGCACCCGCAATTCCAGGATGCATAACGCCTGGGAGGAACCGAGGTACAAAACCGGGGTGCCTACGGAATTCCAACGACCACCGGCGCGCGCGGATCCCGTCGGGTCGAGTGGGCTCTGGAAAGATTTTGAGAGTCGATAGGAGGTGATTGGCTTAGACGGGGTGGGCATATTCCATCTGCATGAGCTCATGGTTCACCAGCGACTCGCCCTCGGCCGTACTGAGAAGATCCAGGGGGGTCTTCCCGCCCAAGGGCTCGGAAGGCTCCTTGAGCCAAGCCAAGGCCTCGTCGGGGTCTTCCAGTACCGAACAGGCAGAGAAGTAGACCTTGAGCAGCCTGAATATCTGCTCGCTGGCTCCGGAGCTGAGGATGGCCTTATTTCTCCATCCGCGAATCGTCTTGTCCTCCCTAGAGAGGATTCTGGCCATATCAGATCGG
>JAKAQQ010000164.1 GCA_021819635.1 Pseudomonadota bacterium | reverse complement strand
GATCTCGCGTCGGGGACGCCTTCGCCCTCCACGCCCTGGCCCTCCTCCGTCTCGAGGAGAACGACGCGCGGCGGGGTCTCCCGCTTCTCGTGGCCGCCGCCCGCCGGGGGCTCCTCCCCGCCCGCCAGCGCCTGCGTCTCCTCCAGAAGGAATACGGCGAAAAGAAAACCCGCGCCCTCGCCCTCCTCCCTCCCGAGACCGATGAAGAGGACCCCGCCGCCGCCCTTGCGGAGGCGGTCCCCGCGGCCCTCCCGCCCGCCCCGGCCCCCGTCTTCCTGGCCGAGGCCATCGAGCTCCGGCGGGCGACGGGCGTCCTCCACCCCGTCGAGTGCGACTATCTCCTCGCCGTCGCCGCCCCGTTCCTGAGGCCGGCCGAGACCACGGATCCCCGCGACGGGCGCCCGGTTCCCACCCCGCTCCGCACCTCCCTGGCCACCAACCTCCACCCCTCCCAGGAAGACCTGATCACCCTCCGGCTCGAGGAGAAGATCCTCGCCGTCCTCGACACCCCCGCCGCGGGCGAGGCCGACGTCCTCGCGCGCTGCGAACCCCTCGCCGTCCTTCACTACGCGCCCGGGCAGGAGTACCGCCCGCACTTCGACGCCTACCCCCCCGCCGCGCTCCGCGCGGAGCCCACGCTCGCCGGCTCGGGCCAGCGGACCCACACGCTTCTCACCTACCTCAACGACGCCTGCACGGGAGGAGCCACCGCCTTCCCGCGTCTCGGGATCCGCGTCGCCCCCGCGACGGGCTCGGTCGTCGTCTTCCGCAACGCCGACGGGGCGGGCGCGCCGCTCGAGGCGGCGCTCCACGCCGGGGAACCCGTCGAGACCGGCGAGAAGTGGCTCGCCACCCTCTGGGTACGCGAGCGGCCGGGGGCCCGCCGGCCCCGCCCGGCGAGGGACGAGGGATGAGCGTCGCCGCGCCCGACGCCCCCCCCGCCCTCGACACCGGCCCCGGGGGCTTCCCCTACAAGATCGACATCCTCCGGCGCCGCCTCCTCTTCGCGAACGTGAGCGAGGAAGACTACCGCGGCCAGCCCTTTCTCGACGAGCGTCTCGGACCCCGCCCGGCGGCCTGGCACGAACTCGGGGCGGTGCTCCACCTCCTCCCACCCTCGCGCCTCCCCCCACGGGGCGGCGCCTGGATCTTCCACATCGGGCACTGCGGCTCGACGCTCCTCAGCCACCTGCTCTCGGATCATCCGCGGGTGCTGCCGCTGCGCGAACCCCTCGTGCTTCGCGCGCTCGCCGAGGCCCGCCGCCTCCTCGGCCGGCCCGAGGCGGTCACCGACGAGGCGGGATGGGAGGTCTGGAACGACCTGCTCCTCCGTCTCCTCACCCGCACCCACCGCCCCTTCGACCGCACCCTCGTCAAGGCCGCCAGCACCTGCAACAACCTCCTCGAACCCACGCTCGACGCGCACCCCGAGAGCCGGGCGATCGCCCTCTACGTGGACCTCGAGACCTACCTCGCGGGCATGCTCCGTCCCGAGACGTCCAACGCCCTCTACAGCGCCGCGGGCGTGCGCGCCCGCGATCTCGCCCACCTCGGAGTGGAGGCCCCCCTCCACGCGCTCACGGAGCCGGAGCTCGCCGCCGTCAACTGGCTCGCGAGCGTGCTTCTCTATCTCGACGTCCTCGCCCGCCGGCGCGAACTCGCGCGGCGGGTGCGCCTCACGGACTTCTCCGCCGTCCTCGACGAACCCCGCAACCGGATCGAGGACCTGGCCCGCTTCCTCTTCCGCGACCGCGATCTCGCGAGCCGCCTCCGGGGCTTCGATCCCCGGCTCCTCGAGCGCTACGCCATGGATCAGCGGTATCCGTTCGATCCCCTGCAGCGGCAGCGCGAACTCGACGCGAACCGCCACCGCCACGGGGAGTCCATCGCCCGCACGCTCGCCTGGGTGGAGGGACTCTTGAGCGGGCACCCGCTCTCGGACGAAGTGCGTCCCCTTCTCCGCCCGCGGGGCATCGCGGGCTGAGGGGATTCCGCCCGCGCGGCCGCCCCCTCAGGGAGGCGGAAGGTACCCGTAGCCGTCACCGTAGCCGTACGGAAAGAACGGGATGGTCGAGCGTTCGTAGTCGAAGTCGAGGATGAGGGCGTCCCCCCTCCGGTCGTGAACGTCGAGGAGAAGGTTGTAGTCCTCGGCGTTCCCGCCGGAATACGGGCCCGACCCCCCGGAGACACCCGCGGCGATGCTCGCCTCGCCCGAGACGCGGAGGTTACGGAGGAGCACGTCCACGACCGAGGGGTCCTCCCGGGGCGGAGGAGCCACGGCTTTCGTGCGGCCTTGCGTGGCTCCCGCCGCCGGGGGCGGGTCCGTGGGCGGCTCCTCGACGACGTCGATCCGGCGGATCCAGCCGCGGGTGAGGACGGGTTTCGTGTAGCCGAAAAGACCCCCGGGGCGCCAGCGTTTGCCGTCGACGAGAAGCACCGTCCGCTGGCTCCAGCCGCGGGCGGCGGACCCGGGAAGACCGAGCCGGTCGGCCAGGGCCAGAAGAAGACCGCGCGGCGTCACGATCCCCCCGAGATGGAGGGCGTGGGGGCTGAAGCGGCGCAAGACCGTAGAGGCGGGAATGGTCACCGTGAGGACGCGCCCCCCCGGGCGCGCGGAAGAAGGCACCGGGCGGGAGGAGAAGCCCCTCTCCGGAGTCCCCGGGCGCGTCTTGAGGCAGCGTCCGAGGACGGAGCGGCAGGGATCCAGTGGGAGGTGGAGCACCGTCCGGGCCCGGGCCCCCGGCGGGAGGGCGAGAAGCAGCGTGGCAACGAGGAGGAACGCCCCCCCCCACCGGAGTCCCGGGGGGGGCAAGTGAAGCGTCGGGAAAGAGGATTCCGGCACGGGACGTTCCTCCACGGGCGCCGGCCGCCTCCCGGACGGGAACCGCTCCGGCATCGTCCTCATGGTACACCCGCGGCCGGCCTCCCGGGCGCCCCGGACAAGTCCGGAACGGACGCCCGGAAGGGGCAACTCATCCCCCCAAAGAAAAACCCGTGGCCCGGAAACCCAGGCCACGGGTGAGGTTGTTGTTCTTCTGCGTCGTTATGTTCGGCTAGACGATCCTCAGAACCGGACCCCGATGCGCCCGTAGATGAAGCGCCCGGGCACCCGATAGAAGTACGGCTGGTAGCTGTTCGCAAAGGCCGTCATCGAGATCGGGGGGTTCTTGTCGAAGAGGTTGCGCACACCGAGCGTGACATCCGTGTTCCACCGCGTGATGGCGTACGTCGCCTGAAGGTCGTTGTAGACCGTGGTTCCGAGCTCGTTCAAGCCCTCGTAGCCGTGGGCCGCGTTCGGGGTCGCAAGGATCTTCGAACACCACTGGAACCTGTTCGGCGTGGTGGGAAAGTTCCCGGGGCCGACGTACGGCGAGTAGATCGCGCTCGAGCTGCCGCAGTTTTCCCACATCGGTCCGATCACGTACATCGACCATGCCGCCGACCACGGACCGTAGTCCCACGAGAGCATGAAGTTGTACTTGTGCTTCGGGATGAGCTGGCTTACCTGACCAGCGTACTCGGTGCTGACCTCCGTGGCCTTGCCGTGAATGATGGCCGGGGACGAGACGATGTAGTCGCGCGTG
>JAKAQQ010000163.1 GCA_021819635.1 Pseudomonadota bacterium | reverse complement strand
AGGCGGGCGAGCGCCCGCTCCGTGAGATAGCGGTCCCACGGCCACGGGGACCAGAGGGCGGCCAGGGCCTCGGGCGCGTGCGGATGGAAGGTGCGGTGGGGATCCCGAAGGACCTCGAGGGGAACGCTCGGGCGGGCGAGCGCGGTTTCGAAGGCGAGGATCCGCTCGGCGGCCTCCGCGGCCTCCCCCGGCCCGAGCGTCGCGGTGCGGACGAGGAGCCGGGCCAGGTAGACGCCGTAGGCCGTGCGGATCGAGGCGTAGGGTTCCCCCTCCCGCAGGTAATACTCCCGGTCCGGAAGTCCGAGGCCCGACTGCCAGACGACCGCGATGTGGCGCTCGCTCTCCTCGGGGTGAGGCTGGGGTCCGAACGCGAAGAGTGCGTCCACGCCGAGCCTGTGGAGTTCCGCCAGGAGCGGTGCGGAGTCGCCCGCCGTGCCGAGGGCACGGATCCTGGCCCGCAGCGCCGCGATCGTGCCGAGTCCCGTCCGGGCGATGCCCTCCGTGCCGAGCCCGCGGCGGTAGAACCGGCCGAGGGCACGGAAGAGCGGGTCGGGTTCCGGCCCGGCGGAGGACGCGTCCTCGAGAAGCGCGAGGACGCGCTCGACGTTGCGCCGGTGGAGCTCGTCGAACGTTCCCCAGCGGGCCCGGTCGTCGGGGATGGGGTGCCGTCTCCGCCACGCGCCGGTGGCGTGCTCGTAGAAATCGGTGCGGGGATCGATCTCCGGGTCAAGGAGCGCGGGGCTCCAGCCCTCGCCGTCGGTCGTCGCGGGCACGGTGGGGGCGTTCGTCATCGGTGGTCTCGTCACAAACGGAAGGCCGTCATCGTCTCCGAAAACGGCGCGCCCTGCAAGGTCGTCCGCCGCCCCCGTTCATCCCCGGGGGGCGGGAACACCGGGCGCGTCCTGTGCTTTAATAGGCGCGGGCCTCCGGCCCTTCCGTCCCATCCCTTCCTCGAGGATCCCTCATGCCTCATCGTTCCCTTCGCCTCCCCGGGCTTCTGGCGGCCGCCCTCCTTGCGGCGCTCCCGCTCGCCCCCGCCCTTGCGGCCCCGATGCCGCTTCCCCCCCCGTCGTCTCCCGTGCATTCGCGGACCGTGGTCACCCACGGCGTGGTCGTCATCGACGGCCGCCGCATCCGCTACACGGCGACGACCGGCACGCTCATCATGCGCAACAGCAAGCTTCAGCCGATCGCGAGCATCTTCTACGTCGCGTACACGCGGGACGGCGTGCACAACGAACAGGATCGCCCGATCACCTTCGCCTACAACGGCGGACCGGGGTCCTCGTCGGTCTGGTTGCACATGGGCGGGATCGGTCCCCGCCGCGTGGTGGTGCCGAGCAACGCGCAGTCGGCCCCCAACCCTCCCTACAACATCACCAACAATCCCTACAGCATCCTCAACGCCACCGACCTCGTGTTTATCGATCCGGTCGGGACCGGCTACAGCCACGTGATCGGCAAGACCAACCCCAAGATGTTCTGGGGGGTACAGCAGGACGCCCAATCGGTCGGGGCGTTTGTTATGCGCTACCTCACGAAGTTCAACCGCTGGAACTCGCCCAAGTTTCTCCTCGGCGAGAGCTACGGGACGACGCGTTCGGCGGTGCTCTCGAACTACCTTCAGGATCACGGCGTGCAGCTCAACGGCGTGATGCTGCTCTCGTCGATCCTCAACTTCGAGACCGCGGCCTTTGATCCGGGCAACAACCTCCCCTATGTTCTTTATCTCCCCTCGGAAGCGGCGGTCGCCTGGTACCACCACCGGCTCCACCCGCGGGCCAAGAACCTTCCGGCCTTCCTCAAGAAGGTGGAGCGCTTCGCGGTCGGGCCCTACGCCCACGCTCTCATGCTGGGCGCGATGCTTCCCGCCGCCGAGAAACAGGCGGTGATCCAGAAGCTCGTGGCCTACACCGGGATTCCGGCCCACACGTGGCGCCTGGCCAATCTCCGCATCAGCGGCTTCGAGTTCCAGGGGCTTCTCCTCCGCAACGAGCACGAGCAGACCGGGCGTCTTGACGCGCGCTACGCCAACTACAACTTCAGCCCGCTCCTGCCCTTCCCCGACTATTCGGTGATGACGGCGGCGATCGACGGGGCGTTTACCGGGGCGTTCAACTGGTACGTACGCAACGAGCTTCACTACCGGACGAAACGCCACTACGACATCCTGAACTATCAGGTCATCCGCAACTGGAACTGGCACAGCAACGATCCCCTTGCGCTTGGCGGTGGTGGCTGGCCCGGTTTCACGGACGTCGCCCCGGATCTGGCCCGCGCGCTCGTGACGAACCCGCACATGCAGCTCCTCGTCAACAGCGGCTATTTTGATCTCGGAACGCCGTTCTTTGCGACCATCTACACGATGGAGCACCTGAACCTTCCGCCGGCGATCCAGAAGCACGTGCATTTTGCCTTCTACTACTGCGGGCACATGCTCTACCTCCATCAGCCGTCGCTGGCCGAGCTTCACACCAATCTCGTGAAGTTCATCCGCATGGCGGCGCCGACCTCCCGCTAAACGGGCAGCACGGCCTCGAAGCGGCTCCGGAGTTCCTCCGGAGCCGCTTTTGAGGATGCTTTCCCGGATTTCGGGTCGCCCGGAGGGGCGGGCCGGGACGAGGGCCGGTTCCCGACCATCCGTGCCGTATTCCCGATCGTGGGCATGCTCGGCCTCTCCCGAGTCAACCCGCCTCTGGCCTGTCAACCTCCATGAAATTCAAAGGAGACTGTTTCTCCCCAGAAACAGGCGGCGTTAAAGCCCCGCTTCCCGAAAGGATCGTCGCAATTCTGCAAGGACTTCAGCGCGTTTCGGGGGGGCAAGCTCCCCAACTTCTCGGCGGTGTTCGCCTCGATCGTGGCGATCTTGGCCGTGCGTACGATCGAGGGTGCGGGCAACCCGGCGCTCTTGATGTCTTGAATCTCAATGTCGCCGGGCCATCCACGATTCTCCCGACTGGTGATCATCACAACCCATAGGAGTCTGGGCATCTCATCAGACATGCTCCGCGAGACGACCACGGCCGGGCGATATTGCTGAACCGGCCTGTTGGTGTACGGAAAGGGCACTTTGATGACGTCCCAGACCTCAAAGTCTGGCGTAGGCTTCCCGATCGGCCTCCGAGCCCCACTCGGCAAAAAGAACGAAGGGATCCTCTTCTGGTTCCGCCTTCTTCAGGAACACACGCCCCTCTTCAATGACGTAGAGGATTTCGTCGCCTTCCTGTAAATGCAGGGCTTGACGTACCGGCTGCGGTATGATCGTCTGCGCCTTGCTGGTGAGCTTGCCGGTGATCATGGCGAGTCCAATCCTACGGTGAATATTGCCCCAATGGGCCGCGGCTGAAGGGGATTGCGCGGTTTCCGGAGACGGCCCTCACCGGGCGCTGGGGGCGCGGCGGACGGGTCATCTCGGGGCGGGTCCGCGCGAGCGGACGGCGCCACGCCGGGGACGAACGCCGTGGCGCCCGCCCCCCGGATGCTCTTTGCCCGTGCGGGGCCGGTGATCCTCCGGGCGCCCCGGAGCCGAGGCGGAAGTGTCTCGCCCGAGATGCTCGTGTGCTATCCGTCCTGTGAACATGCGCCCGTCCCGC
>JAKAQQ010000162.1 GCA_021819635.1 Pseudomonadota bacterium | reverse complement strand
TGCCAGATGAACGACCACGACGCGGACCGCCTCCGCGATCTCCTCGTCGCCCGCGGAGGCTACCTTCCCGCCGCGCGGCCCGAGGAGGCCGATCTCCTGCTCCTCAACACCTGCGCGGTGCGCGAGAAGGCGTCCGAGAAGGTCTTCTCCCTCCTCGGGCTCTGGCGCGCCCTCAAGGAAGCGCGGCCCGGGACCCTGATCGCCGTGGGCGGCTGCGTCGCGAGCCAGGAGGGCGAGGCCCTCCTGGAGCGCGCGCCTTTCGTGGACGTGGTCTTCGGGCCGCAGACCCTCGGGCGTCTCCCCGAGCTCCTCGCCGAGCGGCGCCGCACCGCCCGACCCGTGGTCGACGTCTCCTTCCCGAGCCTCGAGAAGTTCGACGCCCCCGCCCCGCCGCCCGCGGGCCCGAGCGCCTACGTTACCGTGATGGAGGGCTGCAGCCGTTACTGCAGCTTTTGCATCGTCCCCTACACCCGCGGGGCGGCCGCGAGCCGCGCGCTGGTCCCCATCCTTGCCGAGGTCCGCGCGCTCGTCGCCCGCGGGGTGCGCGAGGTTACCTTCCTCGGCCAGAACGTCGACGCCTGGCGCGACTCCGGCGAGGACTTCGATTTCGCCGACCTCCTTGCGGCCGCGGCCGGGATTCCGGGGCTCGGGCGCGTCCGTTTCATGACCTCGCACCCGGCCGATCTCACGGAGGGCGTGATCGCGGCCTTCGCCGAGGTCCCGACCCTCGCCCCGCACCTCCACCTCCCGGTCCAGAGCGGCTCGGACCGTGTCCTCGCCCTCATGAAGCGCGGCTACACCGCCGACGAGTACCGCGCGCGGGCGGCGGCCCTCCGCCGCGCCCGGCCCGGCCTCGCCCTCGGGACCGACTTCATCGTGGGGTTCCCGGGCGAGACCGAGGAGGATTTTGCCGAGACCCTCGCCCTCGCCCGCACGGTGGACTTCGACCACGCCTTCAGTTTCGTCTACAGCCCGCGGCCCGGCACCCCCGCCTCCGCCCGCTCGCCCGTCCCGGAGGAGGAGGCGCGCCTCCGCCTCCGGACGCTCCAGGACGTTCTTGACGCGAGCGCCCGCCGCGCCCGCGAGGCTCTCGTCGGCCGCGAGGAGACGGTTCTCGTCGAACGGCCCGCCCGCCGGGGCCGCGGGGAGTACGCCGGGCGAACCGGCACCCACCACTGGGTCAACGTCGCCGCCCCCGAGGGAAGCCTCGGCTCGTTCGCCCGCGTGCGGGTGACCGCCGCCCTCGCGAACACGCTCCGCGGACGCTGGCTCGCCCCTCTCCCCGCGGCCGCCGCCGCCCCCTTCGGCACGTGAGCGCCCCGGCGCGGGAGGAGCTCGAACTCCGACCCGAGGACAACGCCCGCCTCGCCGCCCTCTGCGGGCCGCTCGACGCGCATCTCCGGCTCCTCGAATCCCGGCTCGGCCTCCGTCTCGAGAACCGCGGCCACCGCTTCGTCCTCGTGGGTCCCGCCGCCGCCCGCCGACGCGCGCGGCGCCTTCTCGAGCGTCTCTACGACCTCAGCGGGCGGGCGCCTCTGGCCGAGGACGACGTCCTTCGCCTGCTCGACGAGACCGGGGACGGCGAGGGCGGCGAGGCCGAGGGGGCGTCCCCCCCGGCCCGCGTCCTCACCCCCCGGCGGCAGATCCTCGCGCGCGGCCGCCGGCAGGCGGCCTACGTCGCCGCGCTCGGCACCCACGACCTCTGCTTCGGGGTTGGGCCCGCGGGCACGGGGAAGACCTACCTCGCCGTGGCCGTGGCCTGCGCGCTCCTCGCCCGTGGGGTCTTCCGCCGCTTGGTCCTCGTCCGCCCGGCGGTCGAGGCCGGCGAACGCCTGGGCTTTCTCCCCGGGGGTTTCACCGAGAAGGTCGATCCCTACCTCCGCCCGATCTACGATGCCCTCGACGAGTTCCTCGGCCCCGAGGAGACGGCCCACGCGCTCGAGCGCGGGACGATCGAGATCTCGCCCCTCGCCTACATGCGCGGGCGCACCCTCGCGCAGGCGTTCATCATTCTCGACGAGGCGCAGAACACCACCGTCGAGCAGATGAAGATGTTCCTCACCCGCCTCGGGGAGGGGTCGCGGGCGGCGGTGACCGGCGATGTGACCCAGGTCGATCTTCCGCGCCCCGAGCGCTCGGGCCTCGCCGACGCGCTCGAGCGCCTCGCGGATGTCGAGGGGGTGCACGTGAGCCGTTTCCGGCCCGCCGACGCCCAGCGTCATCCCCTGGTCGCCCGCATCGTCGGTGCCTACGAACGGCCGCGGGGCGAGAACCCGTGAGGCTCGGCCTCGACCTCCTGCGCGCGAGCGCCGAGCCGGGCGTGCCCGCCGCGGAGGACTTCGAACGCTGGCTTCTCCTCGCGGCGCTCGCCGAGCGCTGCGCGGGCGCCCGCCTCGCCCTCGCCGTGGTCGACGAGGAGGAGGGCCGCCGTCTCCACGCCCGCCACCTGGGCGGGGCGCGCGCCTCGAACGTTCTCGCTTTTCCCCCCGCGACGCCCGCGCCCCCCGCGTTTCTGGGCGATCTCGTCCTCTGCGCCCCCGTCGTCCGCCGCGAGGCCCGCCGCCAGGGCAAGAGCCTCGAGGCCCACTACGCGCACCTCACGCTCCACGGCTTCCTCCACCTCCTGGGCTACCGCCACGAGCGGACGGCCGAGCGGCGGCGGATGGAGCGGCGCGAACGGACGCTCCTCGCCGCCTTGGGCTACCCCGACCCCTACCGCCTCCCGGCGCGAAGCGGCCGTGGCTGACGCCCCCTCCCCCCGGAGCGGCTGGTGGGAGCGCCTCCTCCTCGCGCTCGGGGGGGAGCCGCGCACGCGCGCCGAACTCCTCGATCTCCTTGAGGAGGCCCACGCCAACCGCCTCTTCGACGCCGACGCCCTCACCATGATCCGGGGTGCGCTCCGCGTCTCCGAGCGCGAGGTGCGCGACGTCATGATCCCCCGCGCCCAGATGGTCGTCGTCCGCGAGGACGACGCGCTCGGCGAGGTCCTCGCCACCGTGAGCACCTCCGGCCACTCGCGCTACCCGGTCGTGCGCGAGCGGCGCGACGACGTCCTCGGTCTTCTTCTCGCCAAGGATCTTCTCGAGCACTACCTCCACCGTGCCCGCCGCTTCCGCGTCCGCGACTATCTCCGCCCGGTCCTCTTCGTGCCCGAGGGCAAGGCCTTGAACCATCTCCTCCGCGAGCTCCGCACGACCCGCAACCACCTCGCGATGGCGGTCGACGAGCACGGGGCGGTGAGCGGCCTCATCACCCTCGAGGACATCCTCGAGGAGATCGTGGGCGAGATCGACGACGAGCACGACCTCGAGGGCGAGGCGACCATCGTCGAACGGAACCCGACGCGGTTCACCGTGAACGGCCTCACGACCCTCGAGGCCTTCAACCGCCGTTTCGGGACCGACCTCCGCCAGGAGGGCGTGAGCACCCTCGGGGGCTACGTTGCCCACCGGCTCGGGCGCATCCCGGCGCGGGGCGAGGAGCTGGACCTCGAGGGGGCGCGGTTGCGCGTGCTGCGCGCCGACGGCCGACGGGTGCACCTCCTCGACGTCCGTTGGACGCGCCCGCCCGGCCCGCCCGCCGGGGAGATCGAGAT
>JAKAQQ010000161.1 GCA_021819635.1 Pseudomonadota bacterium | reverse complement strand
GGCCCTCCCACCCGGTGTCTGGCGCCGGCTGCGCGGAGAGAAGATCGGCGCGGTTTTTCAGAACCCCCTCTCGGCCCTCAACCCGAGCCTCCCGATCTGGACGCAGGTCGTGGAAGCCGCCCGCCTCGAAGAGAAGCTCGACCGCCCGGCGGCCCGCCGCCGGGCCCAGGCGCTCCTCGAACTCGTCGGGGTGCCGGACGCCGCCCGGCGCCTCGACGACTATCCGCACCACTTCTCGGGGGGCATGCGCCAGCGGGTCGCCATCGCCATCGCGCTGGCCCGCAGTCCCTCGATTCTCGTCGCCGACGAACCCACCACGGCCCTCGACCTCATCACTCAGGCGCAAATCCTCAGGCTCCTCAACCGCCTGCAGAAGGAGCGGGAGCTCGCCGTGCTCTTCATCACCCACGACCTCTCGCTCGTCGCCGAATACGCCGACGACGTCTTTGTCATGTACGCCGGCCGGGCCGTCGAACAGGGAGAAGCCCGCACCTTTTTTGACGCGCCGCTCCACCCGTACAGCCGTGCGCTTCTCGGCGCCGTGCCGCGCCCGACCGCCCCCGAGGAGCGACTGACCGACATCGAGGGGCTTCCGCCCTCTCCGCACGATTACCCCCCGGGCTGCCGTTTCGCTCCGCGCTGCCCGAGGGTCGAGGACCGCTGCCGCCGGGATCCCGCCCCTCCCCGCGTCGGCGCCGGAGCCCACGTCGCGTTTTGCCATCGCCCGCACACGGAGGCGCCGTGACGGACACCCCCTGCCTGCGCCTCGAGAAGATCGGGGTCCGCTTCACCCTCGGCGAGGGGGGACTCCTGCACCGGGGCAAGGAAACGTTCACCGCTCTTGAGGATGTTTCCCTCGACATCGCACGCGGCGAATGCCTCGGCCTCATCGGCGAGTCGGGTTCGGGCAAAAGCACCCTCGGGCGCGCCGTCGTCCACCTCGTGACCCCGACAGCGGGCCGGATCGTCTTCGGCGGCACCGATCTCACCGCCCTCGACGCACGGGGGCTCCGACCCTACCGGCCACGGATGCAGATGGTCTTTCAGGATCCTGGGGAATCGCTCAACCCCCGCTTCACCGTCGAGGACATCGTGACCGAGCCGCTGCGGCTTCTCCACATCGGCACCAAGCGCACGCAACGCGCGCTCGCGGCCCGCATGCTCGAGCGCGTCGGGCTTCCCGCCGCCGCACTCGCCCATCGGCCCACCCAGTACTCCGGAGGGCAGCGGCAGCGGATCGCCATCGCCCGCGCGCTCGTCACGGAACCGGAGCTTCTCGTCCTCGACGAGCCGACCTCGGGCCTCGACGTCTCGATGCAGGCCCGGATCCTCAACCTCCTGCGCGACCTCCAGACCTCGCTCGGGCTGACCTACCTCTTCATCACCCACGACGTCGGGGCGGTCTCCTACCTCGCCCGACGGGTGGCCGTCCTCTACCGCGGCCGGGTCGTCGAGATCGCGCCGACCCGCGAGCTCATCCGCGCCCCCCGCCATCCGTACACCGTGGCCCTCCTGGACGCGCTTCCGCGCTTCATTCGCGGCGCCACGATCCCTTCCCCCGCCGCGCCGCCGCCCCCGGTCGGCGACCGCGCAAGCGTCCCCACGGAAGGGCGCGGCTGCGCCTACGCCCCCCGCTGCCCGCAGCGGCAACCCCCCTGCCTCGAGACCGACGTCGCCCTCGAACCCGCGGGCATCGACGGACGTCTTCTGGCCTGCCACCACCCGTTCGGAACCGTTTCATGATCCGGCGTCGCCCGCTCTTCCCGTGGCTTGTTCTGCTGGCCGCCTTTGCCGGATCCGCGGCGGCCCACGCCGCCGGCCCCACCCGCCTTCCGTCCGTCCGCACGACGACCGACGTGGGCCTCGCCGCACCGATCAACGTCAACTCGATCCTCCCGATCGTCAACAACCAAGCCATCAGCAACGCCCAGGTCAATGTTCTGCTCTACCCCCCGCTCCTCTGGATCGGCAACAAGATCACCATCCGCTGGCACGAATCCCTCGCCCGCTCCATCCGGGTCTCGGGCCGCGACACCCATTTCCTGATCACGATCCGCCCCTGGAAGTGGTCCGACGGCCGCCCCGTCACCGCCCGCGAAGTCGCCTATTCGTTCACGCTCATCCGCGCCTTCGGGACCCGCTACCTCAACTACAGCATCGGCGGGATCCCCACGATCGTCCGCCGCATCCGCGTCCTCGGGCCGCACCGTCTCCTCGTCGTCACCCGTCACCCGGTGAACGTCCACTGGTTCGAACTCAACGGGCTCACGCAACTCCAGGCTCTCCCGCACTTCGCTTGGAAAGGTCTCAGCGTCGACCAACTCTACGATCTTCAAACCAACCCCCGCTACGCCCGCGTCGTCGACGGTCCCTACAAACTCACCAAGTTTGTCCTCGGACGCGAGGCCGCCCTCGTCCGCAACCCCGCGTTCTCCGGCCCACCGGCCTACTTCCGACGGCTCGTCTACGCCATGTACACGTCCTCGGAGGGGGCCTTCTGGGGTCTCCGCTCGGGCCACCTCGACATCGGCAACGTGCCCCATGCCCTCTACCGGGCTCGCAAGCTCCTGCACGGCATGAAGAGTTGCGTGACCGACGGGGGCTTCGGCATCAACTATATCGTCCTCAACTTCACCAACCCCCGGGTGGCCTTTTTTCACGATCTCGCACTTCGCCGCGCGCTCGAGTACGCGATCAATCAGCGGCTTTTCATCCGCGTGGCGTTCAACGGGTTCGGGACCCCGGGCTTCAATCCCGTTCCGGGGAGCCCCCCCACGTACCTCTCTCCTCTTCTCCGCCATCTCACGGATCACCCGAAGCTCATGTACCGCCCGCGTCACGCCCGTGCGCTCCTTCGCGCCGCGGGCTGGCGGCACCGGCCGGGTCGGGGCTGGATCCGGCGCAACCGGCAGGGCGTTCCCCTGCGCTTCGCCCTTCTCTTTCCCTCGGGGTCGCGCACCCAAATCATCATGGCCGACATCCTCAAGCAGGAGTGGAAGAAGATCGGCGTCGACATTCGCCTGCGCCAACTGCCCTTCAATCTCCTCCTCGCGAAACTCGACGCGCCCCACGGGCACTGGGACGCCGCCATGATCGCCTGGGACTACGAGCCCGACTACTACCCGACGGGCGAAGGGCTCTTCAACACCACCGGCGGGACGAACTACGGGCACTACAGCAATCCCGTCCTGGACCGACTCATCCGGGACACCAACGTCGAGCCCGGACGCAAGCCGCTCTACGCCTACGAGCGTTTCATGATGCGGCACCTGCCCGACCTCTTCATCCCGCTCCAGGGCAATCTGGTCAAGTACCGGCCCGCTCTCAGCCTCCGGGCCGTCGACTCGACGCTTTATCACGTCGCCTGCGTTCCCGAGCGCTGACGGGGAAACGCTCCTGTCTCCGGGAGGCGATCGGCGCGGCGGCGGGGCACGAGAACCCGCACACCACCGAAAATTGTTCCCCCCGAGACAGGTCCTGAAGGCCCCCCTTCTTCCCGGATGAGCCCCGACCCTCCATCCTCCGGCCTGGACTCATCCCGCCGTTTCCTGCCCACGCGGCTTCAGTCTGACGACTCCGCGGCGCCTCCCCGCCCCTCCGG
>JAKAQQ010000160.1 GCA_021819635.1 Pseudomonadota bacterium | reverse complement strand
CCCTGCGCCGCTTGCCTGGGGCTCCGACGTCTCTTTCTGCACGCCGTGGCCCTCGCGCTTCCCCGCCCGGGCGGTGACAAGCGGATCGCCGTAACCAGTCCCCTTCCCGGGGATCTCGAACACGTCCTTACCCTTCTCGCGGAGGGGAAGGAAAGCTCCTGAGAGCGAACCCTCATCGTCGCCTCCCCGCGCCCGCCGGGAAGACGCTCCCATCCCCCACCGGATGCGGCCGGAAGCCGGGGGCGGAGGAGGATGCCGTTCCGGGGGACCCACTCCGGGGACCCGTCACGCTCCCGGTCTTTCCCTGCGCGACGCGACCGCGGCCGAGGGGGCGACGCTCGGAATCCCGCGCAACCGCCACCGCTCACCCAGGCCGTCAAGGCACGCGCGTCTCTCCTCGGGCGTCCAACGCGTCCACGCCGCGATCTCCGCCAACGTGCGGGCGCACCCCAGGCAGAAACCGTCGGCCCCGATCCGGCAGATCCCGACGCAAGGCGAGTCCCGAGACGCCGGAAGGGTCGGTCGCGCTTCAGCCGGCAAAGCGTTTGGCCACCGCCCGCCAATCCACGGTGTTCCAGAAAGACGCGACGTATTTGGCACGCGCGTTGCGGTAGTCGATGTAGTAGGCGTGTTCCCAGACATCGCAGGTCAAAAGCGGCAGGGTCTCGTCCGTCCGCGCCTGGGTCTCGGCGTTCGACGTTTGCAGGATGTCGAGGCTGCCGTCGCGACGACGAACGAGCCAGGCCCAGCCCGACCCGAAGAGCGTGACGGCCTTCTCGGAAAACTTTTCCCGGAACGTGTCCACCGACCCGAAGGCGGCAAGGAGCGCCCGGGCGAACTCCCCGCTCGGATCGCCGCCGCCCTTGGGACCCAAGCTCTCGAAATAGAACGTGTGGTTCCAGGCTTGGGCGGCGTTGTTGAAGACGGGTCCGGTTGCGCCGCGCACCACCTCAAGAAGGCTCGTGCGATCCATGGGCGTGCTCTCGACAAGCTTGTTGAGATTGTCGACGTACGCGCGGTGATGCTTGCCGTAGTGGTATTCGAGGGTCTCCCGCGAGATGTGAGGTTCCAAGGCATCGAGGGCGTAGGGCAGGGGCGGAAGTTCGAAACTCATGGATCGGCACTCCGGAAGCAGGAAGGAATGGCCCTCATCGTACGGGAGATGCCACCGCAAGTTCAAGTCGGGGCGCTCGCGAAACGGGTCCGGCCCTTATACTGCAAGGTGGACGGTCACAGGGAAACCCCGATGCTCCACCCCGCACCTCCTCCCCCTCCCCCACCGCCGGCCACGGTTGTGCGCTTCACGGTCGCACGCCGGATGACGCCTCCCACCCACGGCGTGCGCGCGCGCTTCCGTCTCTCGGTCGAACGACCGAGCCTCGCGGCCGCGGTGGTCTCCGCCGACGGGTTCCTCGCCCACGCGAAGCGGCTGGCACGGAGCGGGCACCTCGCCTTCCGGCTTCGCTCCTACCGCTCGTTCCGGCGCGAGATCTACGCTCCCGGTCCACACGCGCCTCCGCCGCGGACGGTCTATGTCGTGGCGGCCCGTTTCGATCTGCGCGGGCC
Source organism: Pseudomonadota bacterium (assembly GCA_021819635.1). Taxonomy (GTDB): domain Bacteria; phylum Pseudomonadota; class Gammaproteobacteria; order JAKAQQ01; family JAKAQQ01; genus JAKAQQ01. The sequence goes on along the minus strand of JAKAQQ010000160.1, from coordinate 2,038 downwards.
CACTGCGGGCGCCGCCGCTCCCTTGGTCGGCCGGCTGGCCCGGCGCGCCTTCCTCCTTTCCTTCCAGAACGTTCCCGCTCTGGATCAGGCGGCGCGTGAGAAACTCGGGAGGCGTCTCGAACGCCGTGTGCTGGCCCGTGTCCGGCGGGACGCCGTCCGGGACTGCCGGCTCCTCGGCGACCACGGAGCGCTGGTGCACCGGCTGACCCTGAACCGCAGCTTCCCCCCACCTCTCCCGCCACGCCCGATCTTCGCTCAGGCGCTCGCCGCCCGGGTCTCCCCTCCGCCCGTGGCCACCGCCCGCGCGCGGCTGACGGTCCGGGCCTCGGTGAGCGTGTGGTGCTCCCGCGCACCCCCTCCGGGATCGTGAGGAACAGACCGTGGACACGCCCGACCCGCCACGCACGGCTGTTCTCGAGGACGTCAGCCGGGCGCTCGCCGAGGATCTCGGCCCCGGGGATCTCACCGGCGCCCTGATCGACGAGGACGTGGCCCTCGAAGGCGAGCTCCGCTTGCGTGAGGAGGCCGTTCTGGCAGGCCGCCCGTGGTTTGACGCCTGCTTCACACTGCTCGACCCCCGGGTGCGTGTCGAGTGGCTCACCCGCGAAGGAGAGGAGGCCTCCCCGGGGATCGTGGCCCGCCTTTCCGGGCCCGCCCGTGCTCTTCTCGGCGGCGAGCGCGCGGCCATCAACTTCCTCCAGCTCCTCTCGGGCACCGCAACCGCGGCGCGGCGTTGCGTGCGGCTCGTCGCGCACACACGTGTCCGTATTCTCGACACACGCAAGACGCTCCCGGGTCTGCGGCGGGCGCAGAAGTACGCCACCCGGGTCGGGGGGGCCGACAACCACCGCCGGGGGCTCTACGACGCCATCATGTTCAAGGAAAACCATCTCGCCGCACTGGGCGGGATCCCCCCCGCCCTCGCCCGTGCGGCGGGCCGCGAGGACGTACCCGTCGTGGTCGAGGTGGAGGACCTAACCGAGCTCGACGCGGCGCTCGCCGGCGGGGCCCGCTGGATCCTCCTCGACGACTTCTCGCTCGAGGATCTGAAACGCGCCGCCGCCCGCACCGCGGGCCGAGCCCTTCTCGAAGCCTCGGGCGGGATGGACGAGCAGCGTCTCGTGGCCGTGGCGGAATCCGGCGTCGACGTCATTTCGATCGGAGCGCTCACAAAGCACGTGCACGCGATCGATTTCTCGCTGCGCTGCCGCCGCCGCGGAGTTCCGGATCCGGCTTAGGGCGCCGTGCCGGACGCGGCCGCCCCGGCGCCGCGGTCGTCGAAAACGACGAGGGCGTGGGTCTTCTTCCCGCGGCGAACGAGGAGGTAGCGGTCGGCCCACAGCGGCACCGCCTCCGCGGTCGCCCGCACGTCGGTCACCACCCGGCCGTTCACCCGGACCGCACCGGAGGCGATGGCCTCCCGGGCCCGCGCCCGGGAGGCCACGAGCTGGATGTCCGCGAGAAGCGCGGCGAGCGGCGTGGTCCGCGCGGCCCGGGGGAGAACGGTGCTGGGCACGGCTCCGACCAGGATCTCCCAGCCCGCCGCGTCCAGCGCAGCGGGATCCTCGTCACCGAAGAGGACCGCACGGACGTGGCCGACGTGGGTCAGAGCCTCTTCCCCGTGCACGAAGGCGGTGAGTTCGGACGCGAGGCGTTCCTGCGCACGGCGGGCTTCCGGAGGAGGGTCGGTCTCGAGCGAGACAATCTCGTTCTCGGGCACGAAGGTGAGGGTGCGCAGGAGGCGACCGACGTCCGTGTCCTCGACGTTGAGCAGGTAGTGGTGAAAGGCGTAAGGCGACGTCCGCCGGGGATCCAGCCACACCGCCCCGCCCTCGCTCTTGCCGAATTTCCGGCCCGCGGCGTCGACCATGAGAGGCAGCGTCAGCGCCTGGCACGGGGCCCCTCCCCGCCGGCGAATGAAATCGATGCCCGCCGTCATGTTGCCCCACTGATCGCTTCCCCCAATCTGGAGGCGACATCCGTGGCGTGTCGCCAGATGGTAAAAGTCGTAGGACTGGAGCAGAAGGTAACTGAACTC
>JAKAQQ010000159.1 GCA_021819635.1 Pseudomonadota bacterium | reverse complement strand
CCGATCTCCGCACCTCGGCGCCCCCCGTCTCCGGCGCTTCGACGTCGTCGTCCACGACATCCCGGCGCGGATCTTCTTCGCCACGCTCGTGCGCGACACCCCCTACAACGTGGTCTTGGCCCCCGGCATCCGCGGGCGAATCACACTGCGCCTCGCCCACGTCACGGTGCCCGAAGTCCTCGCGCTCGTGCGCCGCGCCTACGGCTACCGAATCGTGCGCACGCACGCGGGCTACATCGTTTTCCCCAAGGGTCTCGAGACCCGCGTCTTTCACATCAACTATGTCGACGTCACCCGCAAAGGGGTCTCGCGCACAATCGTCACCTCGGGCGAAAGCACCGAAGTCCCGCAGATGAGCAACGGTCTCTACGGGGAGGGCGGTTACGGGATGGGTGGCTACGGGGGCGCGATGGGCATGGCCGGCGCCTCGAACAAGCTGATCCTGCCCTCGGGCCAGGAAGCGAGCAGCAACATCACCACCAAGTTCCATTCCGATTTCTGGAAGCACCTGACGGCGGCGCTGCGCTTCCTGATCGGCTCCGGCCACGGCCAGAGCCTCGTCCTGAGCCCGGCGACGGGCATTGTCGTGGTCCACGCCCAGCCCCGGGCGGTCGACGCCGTGCGCCGCTACCTCCACTCCATCCAGCGCAGCCTGAACCGCGAGGTCATCATCGAGGCCAAAATCCTCGAAGTCACGCTCAACCGCCAGTTCCAAAGCGGCATCAACTGGGCGGCGCTTGCTCGCGCCGGAACGGGCAACACCGTGCTCGGCGGCCAGACGGGCGGGACCAATCTCTTCAACACCGGGTCCTCGAACCTTGCCAGCCAGCCGGTGACACTCACCCCCGGCACCCTCCCCGTCTCGAGTCTCCCGACCTCGGCCTTCGGCGGGACCTTTGCGCTGGCCCTCAACGCCGGGAATTTCAGCAGCTTCATCGAGCTCTTGAGCACCCAAGGCAAAGTCAACGTGCTCTCCAGCCCGCGCATTGCCACGGTGAACAACCAGCAGGCGATCATCAAAGTCGGCAACGACGAATATTTCGTGACCGGCATCAACAGCAACGTCGTCACCTCGACGGCGATCGCCACGGCCAACAACGTCCAGCTCACCCCCTTCTTCTCGGGGATCTCCCTCGACGTCACGCCCGAGATCTCGGCCCGCGGCGCGGTCGTCCTCCAGATCCATCCGACGGTGAGCAAGGTCACCACCCAGATCAGCACCTTCACCGTCTCCGGTCAGACGAGCACCATCCCGCTCGCCCTGAGCCAGATCCGCGAATCCGACACGGTCGTGCGCGCGCTGAGCGGCCAGGTCGTCGTGATCGGCGGCCTCATGAAAACCGAAACCTCGAACGTGGTCTACCGCACCCCCCTTCTCGGACGCATCCCCTTCCTCGGCCAGCTCTTCACCCAGCACCAGCAGATCCGCAAAAAGACGGAACTCGTGATCCTTCTCCGGCCGGTGGTGGTCGGCGCCCGCCGGACCTGGTCGCGCTACCTCGCCCATCTCCTCGACCACGCCCGGGCGCTCCGCCGGATCATGGTCCGGCACGGCGACCTCCCACGGCCCTGATCGCCGGTCACCGCGGTGTACCTCCGCCACTTCGGCCTCACCCACGAGCCCTTCGGGCTCACGCCGGACACCGCCTGCTTCTTTGCCACCCCCACGCACCAGGAAGCCCTCAACGTCGTGCTTCTCGGCCTGCGTCTCGGTTCGGGGTTCATCAAAATCACCGGCGAGATCGGCCTCGGCAAGACCCTGCTCTGCCGCCGCCTCCTCAACGCCCTCGGCGGCACGTACGTGACGGCCTACCTCCCGCATCCCGAGATCACCCCCGCCGAGCTCCGCCGCAGCCTCGCCCGCGAACTCGGCAGCCCGGAGCGCCTCCTCTGGCGGACGGACACGGGAGCGCTGCAGAATCTTCTCCTCCATCACGCACGGCACGGGCGGACCACCGTCCTCTTCGTCGACGAGGCTCAGCGGGCCCCGCGCGAAACCTTCGAGTACGTCCGGCTTCTCACCAATCTCGAGACCGAGACGACCAAGCTTCTCCAGGTCGTCCTGTTCGGCCAGCCCGAGCTTGACCGTCGCCTCGCGCGCTCGGACCTTCGCCAGCTCGCCCAACGTGTCGTCCACGCCTACCGCCTGCGGCCGCTCGGCCCCGCCGAAACCGAGGCCTATCTCGCCCATCGCCTCGCTCAGGCGGGCGACGGCGAACGGATCTTCCCCCCCGCCGCCCGCCGGGCGGTCGCGGCCTCCACGCGGGGCGTGCCCCGTCTCATCAACGTCTGCGCGCACAAGGCGCTCCTCGTCGCCTACGGAGCGGGGGCGAGCAGCGTCACCCCCGCCCACGTGCGCGCCGCCGTCCACGACACCGAGAGCCTCCGCCCGACCGGGTGGCGGGCACGTCTTCGGAGCGTCTGGTCGTGAGCCTCCTCAACGACGTGCTGCGGGATCTCGCCTCCCGGAACGCGCCCGAACCGATCCCCGCCGTGCGCCCGGTCGCGCGCGCCTCCGCGTTCCGTCCTCCTCCGTGGCTCGCGGCCGCAGGGGCGGGGATGCTCCTCGCCGTTGCGGGCGGGTGGCTCGCCCTTCACCTCTTCCATGCCACCGCGCCTTCCCCACGGAGACCCGCGGTTTCTCGTGTTTTCCGAGCCGCTGAAATCCGCGTTCCGGAGAAGCCTCGCCCGGCACGCCCGACGGCGCCCCCGTCCCCGGACCGGGCGGCGGCATCCGCGGCGCCGCCCGCCGCCGCCTCGGCTCCCACTCGAAAAGAACACGCCCTCGTCCCGGCCCGACCGCCGCGGGCGAGCGTTCCAGAAACGGCCGCGGCTTCCCCCCGTCGCGCCCCGCCCCACCTCCAGGAACACGAACGCCCGGCCTTGCCCTCCGGCCCGAGACCCGCCCCGAGCCGCGTGGCGACGATCCTCCCCGCCCGGTCTTCCCTCCTCCGGATCGAACGTCGGATCCTGCGGCAGATCCACGCCGGCGCACGTGCGGAAGCCTGGGCTCTCGCGCGGCGGTCCGCCCCGGCCCGCCCGACACATCATCCGCGCTACCTCCGGCTCTACGCCGCCGTCGCCGCCTCCGCCGGACACTGGCGGGCGGCAACCCACCTCTACGGCCTCCTTTGTCGCCTCGAGCCGCACGCCTCGTCCGCCTGGAGCGGACTCGGGGTGAGCCTCCTTGCCGCCGGTCACCCCGGGCGGGCCCGCTCCGCGATCCGTCGCGCCCTCGCGCTCGGCGTCCCCAACGCCGCCCTGCGCCGTTATCTTCGCCGTGAACAGCGCCTCCTCCGCACCCAGGCCCCGACCCGATGAACGCCCCCGTCTTCGACCCCCACCGGCAACGGCTCCGCCTCGGGGAACTCCTCCTCCAGGCGCGTCTCATCTCCCAGGCGACACTCGAGACCGCCCTCGAGGAGCAGCGGCGCAGTGGACACAAGCTCGGACGCATCCTGATCGACCTCGGCTACGTGAGCGAGGACGAACTCCTGAGGCTCCTCGCCGAGCAGCTGCATCTCCCCCTCGTCGATCTTCGCCAGTTGCACCTTCGCTCCGACCTGGCCCCACTCCTCCCGGAGAAACTCGCCCGCCGGCACCG
>JAKAQQ010000158.1 GCA_021819635.1 Pseudomonadota bacterium | reverse complement strand
TTCCGATCTCTAATCGGCGAGCGCGGCCATCACGTCCACCTTGCCGTGCCGGCGCGGTGTCTTGACGATCAGAAGAAGCGGAATCATGAAGACGAACGTCCAGCCGATGAACATGAAGCAATCGACAAACGCGATCATGGCCGCCTGCTGGCCGAGGACCCCGCCAAGAAGTTGCGCGCCCAGGAGATTGAGGTTCGGGAGTCCCACGGCCGCAAGGTAGTGCTGAAACGCGGGGTTGCTTGGGTTCATGTGCCCGCCGAGCACGTTCCAGTTGACCTGGGACTGCTCGGTGAAGATGGTCGTCACGATCGAAATGCCAATCGACGAACCCACGGTACGCAGGAGGTTGAACATCCCGGCCGCTTCGGCCGATTTGTGGACCGGAAGGGTGGAATAGGCGATCGTGGCAAGCGGTACAAAGATCATGCCCATCCCGATGCCTTGGACGAGCATCGGCCAAATCACCCAGAAAAGATTGATGTTGAGGCTGTAGTCGACCATCGCGAAACTGCCAAGAAGCGAGAGGATGACCCCGACAAGAACCAGGAGGCGTGCGTCGACACGGTTGATCAGCCGGCCCACGAGAAACATGCCAAGCATGCTCGCGAACCCTCGTGGGGCCATGACGAGCCCGGTGGTCAGCACCGGGTAGTTCAGAAGATTTTCGAGAAACTCGGGCTGCAGCACGAGCGTCCCGTACATGCCGAGCCCCATGGCGGCGATGAGGATGCACGCGCTTGCAAAGTTGCGGTCGCGGAAGAGTCGGAGGTCAAAAATGCTGTCGTGGGCTTTCCGCCCCAGCCCGTGGACCAGAAAACAGAGAAGCCCGGCGAACGAGAGAAAACTCAGGATGCGGATCGTGTTGGACGCAAACCAGTCGTCGGTGTTCCCGCGGTCGAGGACGACCTGGAGTGCGGCGATGGCCAGGGCGAGAAAGGCGAGACCAAACCAGTCCATGCGCCGGCCCTTGCGCGCGGTCTCGGGAACGGCGATCATCGCGAGGAAGAACGCGAGGATGCCCACCGGAAGATTGACGAAGAAGTCCCAGCGCCAGGAGAGGACCTGCGTGAGCCAGCCTCCGAGCGTCGGGCCCAGGATCGGCCCCGCCGTGACACCGATGCCCCAGATGGCCATCGCCCGTCCCCGTTTCTCGGGCGGGAAGGTCTGCACCATGATCGACTGCGAGAGCGGGGAGAGCGAGGCGCCGAAGACCCCCTGGACGAGACGGAAGAGGACCATTTCCGAAAGACTGCTCGCCATGCCGCAGAGGGCCGAGGCGGCGACAAAGCCGCCGATGCTGAGGAGGAGGTAGCGTTTCTGCCCGATCCGGTCGGTGATAAACCCCGTGAGCGGCATGAGGATGGCCGAGGCGACGAGGTAGCTCGTGAGCACCCAGGTGATCTGGTCGGTCGTCGCCGAGAGCGCCCCCTGCATCTTGGGCAGCGCGACGTTCACGATGGTGATGTCGATCACCTGCATGATCGTCGCGGTCATGACCGCGAAGACGATGAGCCCGCGAGAGCTTGGAGGGGGGGGGGCGGGCGGGGACGAGGGGGGGAGCGCGGCGGCGTTCATCGCCGCGGGGCGACCTCAGCGTGGCGGTGCGCGACGGTGTCCACCGTCACGGTGGCGCTGGTGCCCAGGCGCAGGGTGGTGCCGTGCGGAATCCCCGTGAGGATCACGCGGACCGGAACGCGCTGGGTCACCTTCACCCAGTTGCCGGTCGCGTTTTCCGGGGGGAGCAGCGAGAACGCCGTGCCCGCCGCTGGAGCGATACCGATCACCCGACCGCGGAAGAGCACCCCCGGGTACATGTCAACGCGCACGCGTGCCGGCTGCCCGACGCGGATCCGGGCGAGGTCCGTTTCCTTGTAGTTGGCGGTCACCCACCAGCGGTGGGTGCAGACGATGTCGAAGGGGGACTGGCCGGCGCCCAAGACGTCCCCGGCACGCAGCGAGGCGCTGGTCACGATGCCGGTGCATCCGGCGTGGACTTCGGTCTGCGCGAGGCGCCACCGGGCCCGGGCCAGGGCCGCCTGGGCCTCTCGCCAAAGGGGGTTTCGGGGAATGGGTGCGACCAGACGGTTCAGGGCGGCGTGGAGATTGGCGCGCGCCAGCGCGACGCGGGCACGCGCCACGGCGAGAGCGGTCATGGCGTCGTCGTAACGCGAACGGGTGACGTCCCCGCTTTTCAGGAGCCGGGTGGCCCGCCGCGCCTGCTTGATGGCGTTGGCGAGCGTGGCGCGGGCCAGAAGGAGAGCGGCGCGTGCGGACCGGACCTCGGCCTCCTCGGTGGCGACGACGCTCTGCGCGCGCGCGAGCGCGGCCAGGGCGGCGTCCACCCCGATCCGGTACGGCGTGGGGTCGAGGGCAAAGAGAAGCGTGCCCCGCCGGACGCGCTCGTGGTCGCGCACGAAAACGGCGGCCACACGGCCGGGGACCTCCGGGGCCGGGGCCACGGAATGCGCCCCCACGTACGCGTCTTCGGTCGACGGGTAGAGAGTGCTGTACCGGTAATACCAGTACCCGCCTCCCGCGAGGATAAGAAGGAAAGCAACCACGACCGACCAACGGAGGACGTTTGTGCGCATACGGGTTCAGGGCCTGCTCGGAGAGGAGGGGGGGGAGGTGGAAGATGCCGCGCACGCGCAGGGCGCGGCCGCGGCGGCGTGTTGCTCCAGCATCGCACGAAAGACGCGAATGCAGGTCTCGAGATCTTCTCCTCCGGTCGGTGCCAGCATTTCGTGACGGAGCGCGCTGACGACGGCCTCCGAACGGGCGAGGAGCTGGCGCCCGCTGCGCGTGAGGCGCACGGTCTTTCGTCGCCGGTCCTTGGTCGAAACCTGGCGTTCCACCCAGCCGGGTTTGCTCAGCGTGTCGACGAGGCCCACAAGGGTGGCGCTTTCAATGCCGATGCGCTGGGCAAGCTCGCGCTGCATGAGCCCTTCCTGAGCGTCGTTGAGCTCCTGGAGAAGGCTCCGCAGAGTGCAGTTGAGACCGTACGGCTTCAGTTCGACGTTGAGGCGGTGGCGCCACAATCGCGAGACGTCGGCGAGCAGCTGTCCGAAGACGTCGTTCCTGTCCCTCGTTGTGCTCACGGCGACCTCCCGGCTCCTTATGGATGGGGTGCCTAATATTTTAGATTCTTAACAAAAAAGGGTCAAGCCCTCGGGGGGGGCGCCCTCCCGGACGTTCCTTGGGAGGGAGGGCGGAGGCGTGGGGTCAGGGCGTCGCTTGGGGCGGATCGAGAAAGATGTCCGGCATCAGTCGGTCGCTCTCGGGGTCGATGTTGTAGCGCCGGAAGTCCTCCACCCCGGCGGCGCGCAGCGCCTCCTCGTCGAGGAAAAAGTGACCGCTGGCCTCTCCCGACCGGGTGAGTATCCAGTGGGCGGCATCGGCCACGATTTCCGGGCGTCGACACTCGGCGGAGCGCACCGCACCGCCGAGCATGGCGAGGGCGGCGGTTTCGATCACCGTGCGCGGCCAGAGGGCGTTGATGCGGATTCCGTCCGGACGGAGCTCCTCGGCGAGGCCGAGGACGACGAGGCTCATGCCCATCTTCGAGAGCGTGTACCCGAGATGATGGCGGTACCAGAACGGGTTCAA
>JAKAQQ010000157.1 GCA_021819635.1 Pseudomonadota bacterium | reverse complement strand
CCCCAAGACCCACCCCCCCGGCCCGCCCTAGCCGGACAACCAGCTCCGGAGAACCGCAAGGATCTCCTCGAGGCGGGAGTCCGCCCAGGAAAAATGGCCCGCCTCGGGCCAGCGCACCCGCGAGACAAAGGGCAGCGCACGCAAGAGATGGTCCTGAAGCTCCGGGGGGACAACACGATCGCGGCTCCCGTGCACGCTCAGGCACGGGAAGGACGGCGCGGGCGGCGGGGCAAGAGGACGGAGAAAATGAGCAAAATCCACGACAAGACCCCGCCCCCCTCCGCCGCAGAGCCCCCGTGCCCACGAGGCCTCGAGAGCGCCGCCAAGACGGGGGTCGGACAGCGCCTCGCGGTCGGGCGAGGGGAGAAGCCGCAGGAGGCGGCGGCGCAGACGGAGCGGGCGGGAGCCGAAGTGGCGGGCGATGAGCCGCGCTTCAAGAGCGAAGAGAAGCGGGACCCGTCGGGAGAGGAACGCGTGCGCCCGCACAAACCCTCCGTCCGGTCGGGGTGCCCCCGCGAAGTTCGGAGGGAAGGAGGCCAGGAAAAGACAGCCCGCGAGCCTGGGGTCGGGATCGGCGAGCGACGCCACCGCCGCGGGGCCCGAGCCCGAGACCGCAAGAAGCACGTAACGGTCCCAGCCGTGATGCACGGCGAGCGCCCGGGCGAGCCGCCCCGTCGTCTCCGGTCGTGCCCGGTCGAGGGGGTGCGTTTCGGTCGCGCCGTACCCCGGCCGGTCGAGAGCCACGAGCGCGAGGCCCGTCCCGCGGAGACGGGCGGCGACCGGCGCGGGCTCGAGGCAAGAGCCCGGGAATCCGTGGAGGTAGACGACCCCCGCGCGGGCCGAACGGTCGCCGTAAAACGCGTAGCCCACCCGCCGGCCGGCACAGCGAAGCACGCGCGCCCCCTCGTCGTCCGAAGCGGCGGAGTCGGCGGCCGCTATAATTGCCCGGCGTTCCACGATTCCATCTCTTTCAGGCCGAGGTCGCGCACGTGCCCACCATCGTCGCACACTTCGACGTCCCCTTCGTCCGCTGCCTCGATCCCGAGGGGCGGGTCGTGGACGATCTTCCGGCGGTCGCCTCCGACACCGAAGCGCTCCGGGCCATGTTCCGGGCCATCCTCCGCGTCCGTCTCTTCGACGCCAAGGCGGTTGCGCTCCAGCGCACCGGCCAGCTCGGAACCTACGCCTCTTGCCTTGGCCACGAAGCGCTTCACGTCGGAATCGGATCGGCGCTCCGGCCCGAGGACGCGTTCTTTCCCACCTACCGCGAATACGGGACCCAGCTCTGGCGCGGGGTCCGCATGAGCGAGATCCTTCTCTTCTGGGGCGGCGACGAGCGCGGGAGTGCCTTCGCCGACCAGCCGCACGATTTCCCCTGGGCGGTGCCGATCGGCACCCAGACGCTTCACGCGAGCGGGGCGGCACTCGCCTTCCGCCTCAGGCGAGAGCCGCGCGTCGCGCTCGCGACCGTGGGCGACGGCGGCACGTCGCAGGGCGACTTTTACGAGGCGATGAACGCCGCCGGCGTCTGGTCGCTGCCCGTGATCTTCGTCGTGGTCAACAACCGCTGGGCGATCTCGGTACCGCTGGCCAAGCAGACGGCCGCGCAAACCCTTGCCCAGAAAGCCATCGCCGCCGGCATTCCCGGCGTGCAGGTCGACGGCAACGATCTCCTCGCCGTGCGCGCCGTGCTCGACGAAGCGGTCGCCCGCGCTCGCCGGGGCGAGGGGCCCACCGTGATCGAGGCCCTCACCTACCGGCTTTCCGACCACACCACCGCCGACGACGCGCGACGCTACCGGGGCAAGGAGGAGGTCGAACGCGCCTGGGCCGAGGAACCCGTCGTCCGCCTGCGCCGTTTCCTTGTCGAGCGTGGTCTCTGGACCGACGCGGAAGAGAAACGCTGGACCGAGCGCTGCCAGGAAGAGATCGAGGAGGCCGTGCGCACCTACCTCGGAACCGGCACGCCCCCGCTCGAGGACATCTTTGACCACACCTTCGCCACGCTGCCCGCGGGCCTCGCCGCCCAGCGCGCCGAGGCCCTGGCCGCCCGGGAGAGCACGCCCCATGGCTAAGATCACTCTCGTCGAGGCCGTCAACCTCGCCCTCGCGCACGCGCTCGAACACGACCCGAGCGTCGTCCTCCTCGGCGAGGACATCGGCCCGAACGGCGGGGTCTTCCGTGCCACCGCCGGTCTCCAGGAGCGTTTCGGGGAGCAGCGGGTGCTCGACACCCCTCTGGCCGAATCGATGATCGCGGGCCTCGCCATCGGCATGGCCGCCATGGGGCTCAAGCCCGTCGCCGAGATCCAGTTCTCGGGGTTCGTCTACCCGACCATCGACCAGATCATCAACCACGCCGGACGGCTGCGCACCCGCACCCGCGGCCGGCTCACCGTCCCCATGGTGCTCCGCACGCCGTCCGGGGCCGGGATCCACGCCCCCGAGCACCACTCCGAAAGCAACGAGGCGCTCTTTGCCCACATGCCCGGCGTCCGCGTCGTCATGCCGTCCTCGCCCCAGCGTGCCTACGGCCTGCTCCTCGCCGCGATCCGCGACCCCGATCCGGTCGTCTTTTTCGAGCCCACCCGCCTCTACCGGCTGCACAAGCAGGAGGTTGAGGACAGCGGCGAGCCTCTCCCGCTTGACACCTGTTTCGTCCTGCGCGAAGGACGCGATCTCACCCTCGTTTCCTGGGGGGCGATGATTCACGAGACCCTCGAAGCCGCCCGCGTTCTGGCCGACACGGGCGTCGAGGCCGAGGTGATCGATCTGGCAACCCTGAGCCCGATCGACTACGAGACGATCCTCGATTCGGTCGCCCGCACGGGGCGTCTCGTCGTTGTGCACGAGGCCCCGCGGACCGCCGGTCTTGGCGGCGAAATCCTGGCCGAGGTTGCCGAGCGGGCCGGCTACGATCTCGCCGCGCCCCCGGTTCGGGTCACCGGGTACGACGTGGTGACGCCTCTTTTCAAACTCGAGCACGATTTCATGCCGAGCGTCGCCCGCATCGTCGCGGGCGCGCGCCGGGTTTTGGAGGGCTGAGCCATGGCCGTCCGCACGTTTCTCCTGCCCGATCTCGGGGAAGGACTTCAGGAAGCGGAAATCGTCGGCTGGCACGTCCAGGAAGGCGACCGTGTCCGCGCCGACCAGCCGCTCGCCTCGGTTGAGACCGCCAAGGCCGTGGTCGACGTTCCCGCACCCTGGTCCGGGCGGGTCGCGAAAATCCATGCCGCCGCCGGCACGATCCTGAAAACCCACGCGCCACTCGTCGACATCGACGAGGAGGGATCCTCCTCCGCCCCGGCGAAGGCCCCCACGCCCGCACCGGCAGCAGAACCCGACAGCGGCACCGTCGTCGGCCGCATGCCCGCCGCGGGGCACGATCTTGAGGAAACCATGATCGTGCGCCGCCGCGGCACCCCCCGCCCGTCCGCCCCGCCGCCCCCCGCCGCTCCCGCCCCGGCCGCCCGCACGCCCGCGGCACCGCGCGGGCCGATCAAGGCCCTCCCGCGCGTGCGTCGCCTCGCCCGCGAACGCGGCATCGACCTGGCCACCGTCTCCGGAAGCGGCCCCCGGGGCGCGGTCACGCTGCGTGACCTCGAGTCCACCGCCCC
>JAKAQQ010000156.1 GCA_021819635.1 Pseudomonadota bacterium | reverse complement strand
ATCCCGAGGTGGCCGTCCTGCTCCTCGGTCTCGTGCTCTTCGGGGGGATCGGGCTCCTGGACGACGGCCTCAAGCTGCGCCGTCGCCACAGCCGGGGGCTGGGCACCTGGCGCAAGTTGGCCCTCCAGTCCCTCGCCGCCCTCCTCGTCGTCGGGCTCCTCCTCGAGTTTGCCGCCCCCCCGGGGCTGCCGACCCTGATCGTGCCGTTCGCGCCCGCCCTCCGCGTCGATCCCGGCTGGCTCGCCGCCCCGCTGGCCTGGCTCGTCGTGGTCGGGACGAGCAACGCCGTCAACCTGACCGACGGGCTGGACGGGCAGGCTTCCGTGCAGGTGGTCTTGATCGTCTCCGCTCTGGGCGCCCTCGTCTACGCCCTGGGACATCCGGCGCTGGCCGTTGTCCTCCATTTGGTGCCGCTTCCCGCCGTCCGCGAGACGGCCGTCGTGGCCGCCGCCACGGCCGGCGCCGGTCTCGGCTTTCTCTGGTACAACGGTCATCCGGCCCAGGTGTTCATGGGCGATGCCGGGGCGCTCGCCTTGGGGGCCGTCCTCGGGATCCTCGCCGTCGAGTCCGGGACCGATCTCCTTCTTCTTCTCATGGGCGGCGTGCTCGTCGCCGAGACGCTCTCGGTCGTGGCCCAGGTGGCGTCGTTCAAGACGACCGGCCGCCGGGTGCTGCGCATGGCGCCGCTCCACCACCACTTCGAGCTCGGAGGCTGGCCGGAGACGAAGGTCGTCGTGCGCTTCGCGCTTCTGACCGTGGCGCTCATCCTCCTGGCCGCCGTGAGCCTGCGTCCGTGAGTCCTCCGTTGCCCGCCCCCGGAAGCACGCTCGTCGTCGGTCTCGGACGCACCGGGGCGGCGCTCTTGGCCCATCTCGAACGGAAGGGACGGCCCGCTGCCGGGTACGACGACGTCGGAGGAGAAGGCGTCGCCCGGCTGGTCCGTGATCCGCCCGCCCGGCCCGTGGCCGTCGGGGCGGTTCCGGAGGCCTGGTGGTCCCGTCTTGCCGCCCTTGCGGTCTCCCCGGGCGTCCCCTCCACCCACCCGGTTCTCGCCGAGGCCCGCCGCCGGGGTCTCGCGGTCGAGGGCGATATCGAGCTCTTTGCCCGCGCGGCCCACGCCCCGGTCCTCGGGGTGACGGGGACCAACGGCAAGAGCACGGTGGTCGCGCTTTTGGGCGCGATGGCGACGCGGTCCGGGCGGCGCACGGCGGTCGGGGGCAACTACGGCACCCCCGCCCTCGATCTTCTCGCCGATCCCGAACCCGAGCTCTACGTCCTCGAGCTCTCGAGCTTCCAGCTTGAGCTCACGACGGGCCTGCGGACCCGCGCCGCCGCCGTCCTCAACCTGACCGAGGATCATCTCGACCGGCACGGCAGCCTGGCCGCCTACGCCGCGGCGAAAGAGCGCATCTTCCACGGGGCCGATCGCGCCCTTGGGAACCGCGACGATCCCCACGTGCGCGCCATGCTCGCCCGTCATCCCGGCCCGCGCCGCACCTTTGGCCTCGGTCCTCCGGAGGGCGAGGATTACGGTCTCGAGGACGGCGGGGACGGGGCCTGGCTTGTCGGCGGCGGACGCCGGCTTCTCGCCGCCCGCGATCTCCTCCTCGTCGGACGGCACAACCTTCTCAACGTTCTGGCCGCTTGGGCGCTCGCGGAGGCCGCGGGGTTGCCCGAGGAAGCGCTGCGCGAGGCCGCCCGTTCCTTCCCCGGGCTGCCCCACCGGATGCAGGCCGTCGGGGAGCGTGACGGCGTGCGGTACTACGACGACAGCAAGGCGACGAACGTCGGGGCGACGGTGGCCGCGCTCCACGCCCTCGACCGTCCCGTCGTCGCGATCCTCGGGGGTCGGGGCAAGGGCCAGTCCTTTGCGCCCCTGGCCGCGGCCGCGCGCGGCCGGCTCCGGGCGGCGGTCCTCATCGGAGAAGATGCCCCCGCCCTCGCGCGCGCGCTCGACGGCGTCTGCCCTCTCGTCGCCGCTTCCGACATGGAGGAAGCCGTCCGCCGAAGCGCCGCCCTCGCCCGCCCCGGGGACGTTGTGCTCTTGGCCCCGGCCTGCGCCAGTTTTGACATGTTCCGCGACTACGCCGATCGGGGCGAGCGTTTCCGGGGCGCCGTCGAGGCGCTCGGGGCCGCGCGCGCGGGGGCGACGCCATGAACGCGACGGCCGGACGGTGGACGGGACGCAAGGGGCTCGACTCCTGGGTCGTCGGCCTCGGGTTCACGCTCCTCGCCTTCGGTCTCGTCATGGTCACCTCGGCGTCGGTGTACGTGTCGGCCGCGGTTGACGGATCCCCGTGGGTGATCGCGCTGCGGCAGGCGCTCTTCGCCCTCCTCGGGCTTGGGGCGGCCGCCGTCGTCCTCGCCGTTCCGCTGCGCGTCTGGGAACGGCTGTCTTATCTCGCCCTCCTCGGGGCGGTCGCCCTCTTGGCCACCGTGCTCGTCCCCCACGTCGGCAGCCGCATCTACGGCAGCGCGCGCTGGATCCGCCTGGGCCCGCTCGATCTCCAGGCCTCCGACCCCGCCCTTGTTCTCTACGGCATGTACCTTGCGGGCTACGCCGTCCGGCGCAACGAGGCGATCCGGGCCGGGTGGGGGGGGCTCCTTCCTCCCCTCGCCGTGGCCGCCGTTCTGGCGGTGCTCATGCTGCTCGAACCCGATTACGGCGGGACGGCGGTTCTCGTCGCCCTGACCGGGACCGTGCTCCTCGTCGCCGGGGCACGGTGGAGGGATCTCGCCGCCCTCGGCGCCCTCTTCCTCACCCTCTTCCTCCTCCTCGCCGTCTCGGCCCCCTACCGCGTCGCGCGCCTCGTGGCCTTTCTCCACCCCTGGCGCAACGAGCTCGGCAGCAGCTTCCAGCTCGTGCAGTCGCTCATGGCCATCGGCCACGGGGGTTGGTGGGGGGTGGGTCTCGGCCGCAGCGTGGCCAAGATGTTCTACCTGCCCGAACCGGAGAGCGATTTCATCTTTGCGGTCGTCGGCGAAGAGCTGGGGGGGATCGGGATGCTCGCCGTGATGGCGCTCTACACCGTTCTCCTCGTGCGGGCGGGGCGGATCGCCCTCCGGGCGTTCGCCGCCGATCACGACTACGCCGGCTACCTCACCGTCGCGATGGCCTGCTGGTTCGGCTGCGACGCCTTCATCAACATGGGCGTGAGCCTGGGCGCGTTGCCGACCAAGGGGCTGACGTTGCCCCTGGTGAGCGCCGGGGGCTCGGGTCTCGTGACCATGCTCGTCGCGCTGGCCCTCGTGCTCCGTGCCTCGCTGGAGAGCGGCGGTGCGGGGCGGGAGGGGACCCCGTGACCCGCGCCCCGCGCGTCGTGGTGGCCGCCGGCGGGACCGGGGGACACGTCGTGCCCGCTCTGGCGTTTGCCGAGGCCCTGGGACGGGCGGGGGCCGCGGTGCTCTGGGTCGGCGCGCGCCGCGGGGTCGAGACGCGGCTCGTTCCGGCGGCGGGCTGGACGCTCCTCGCCCTCGATCTCCGCCCCTGGCGCGGACGCTGGTACCGTCCCTTCGTCTTTGTGCCGCTCCTCCTCGCCTCCCTCGTCCCCCTCGGCCGCTTCCTCCGTCGCGAGCGGCCCTGCGCGGTCGTTGCCTTCGGCGGGTACGCGAGCAGATCGG
>JAKAQQ010000155.1 GCA_021819635.1 Pseudomonadota bacterium | reverse complement strand
CCGAACTCCGGGCGAACGACCCCGCCGCCGCCGCGCGCCGCGCCTCCCTCCGCGGCCGCGGCGCGCCCCGCGCGCTTCCGCGGCTTCGTGCCGATCCCGACTGGCGCCGCGCGCGGCGCATCCTCGCCGGGCTCGAGCGGCGTCTCGCCGAAGAGGACCCCGGGCCGTGATCCCGCCCGGTTTCCCCCCGGGCGACGGCCGGTTGGTGCTCCTTCACGACGAGGCGGCCGTCGCGCGTGCCGTCGCCCGGATGGCGGAGAGTCTCGAGCCGCGACTCGCCGGATCCTCGCCCGTTCTCCTCTTGGGCCTCCTCACCGGGGGGGTCTACGCCACGGTGTGGCTGAGCGCGCGGCTCGCGACGCCCCACCGGGTCGATTTCCTGCGCGTCGGCCGCTACGGAACTTCGGAGCACGGAGGGGCGATCGCCTGGGGGGGGGCCCTTCCCTCTCTGGAGGCGGGCGCGACGGTGGTGGTCGTCGACGACGTCTTCGATGAGGGGGTCACGCTCACCGCCGTGCGCGAGCGCCTCGCCGCCGGGGGGGGGCGGGTCCTCACCGCCGTCCTCGCCCGCAAGGCGCGCCCGCGCTCGGCGACGATCCCCGAGCCCGACGTCGTCGGGCTCGAGGTGCCGGACGAATGGCTCGTGGGCTGCGGCCTCGACTGCCGTGGCTGGGGCCGTCACTACCCCGCCCTCTACGCGCTCCGCGGGGCGGCACCCCCGCCCGCGCCCCCTTCCGCCTGATCCGGAGAGCCTCCGTGTCCCCAGATTCCCTTCCTCTCGGCCTGATCGTTGGCACCGGGTACGAACACCTGGGCGCGCTCGAGGTCGTTCACCGCGAGGTCGTGCCGACGCCCTGGGGCGAGGCCTCGAGCCCGATCGTCACCGTGCGGATCGAGGGTCGGACCTTCGTCCTCCTGGCCCGCCACGGCTTCGGGCACACCCTCCTGCCGCATCTCGTCAACTACCGGGCGAACGTCTGGGCGCTCGCCCACGTCGGCGCCCGTCGCCTCGTGGCCCTGGCCTCGGTGGGAAGCCTCGACCCCGCCCTCCCTCCGGGCACGCTCGCGATCCCGGACCAGATCATCGATTACACGCACGCGCGGCCCGCGACCTTCCACGAGGAGGTGGCGGGCCTTGAGGCCCACGTCGACTTCACCGAACCCTACGACGCTTCTCTTCGGGCCGCGCTTCTCGCGGCCGCCGGCCGCGAGGGGCTCGCGGTCGGGACGAGAGGGGTCTACGGGGTGACCCAGGGGCCGCGGCTCGAGACCGCGGCGGAAATCGCCCGGCTGCGCCGCGACGGGTGCACGCTCGTCGGCATGACGGGCATGCCCGAGGCGGTCCTTGCCCGCGAGCTCGGCCTCGCCTACGCCACCTGCGCGATGATTGTCAACTGGGCGGCCGGGGTGACCCCCGCGCCGATCCACGAGGGCATTGCCGCCCATCTCGGGCGGGCGACATCCGAGGCGGTTCGGCTCATCCGGGCGTTTGTCCGCTCCGAGGGTGGATGAGACGGGCCTCGAGAAGGATCCCGAAGCGGGGGTTGTCGAAGTAGACGAGTCCCCCCTCGGGAATCTTCATGGCCTCGACCAGCGGGTAGACGCAGCCCGCCGCCGGGCAGGTCTCGGAACTGCCCGCCGGGGGCGGGCCGATCCAGTAGGCGTCGACGGCGGCGTGAAGATAACGGTTGAGGCTCAGGCGGACGGCGCCCACGAGACGCCCGGCCTTGCCGTCGTTGCCCGAGAAGGCGAGATAGGGCGCGACCGAGATCGGTAACCCCGGGACGATCCAGCCGGTGTGCAGCACCGGGTGGTAAGGGGCGGAGACCGTGAGGCTCTGCCAGACGCCGTCGAGCGCGTCGTGGAGGAGCGGCCGGACGCCGAAGAGGAAGGCGCGCGTCCCCGTGAGCGTGACCGCGTGACGGAAGGGAGCGTTCGGCGGAAGCCGCTTCGGCCAGATCTCGTGGCGCCCCGCGGCGGGGTCGCGCCCGCGGAAGGCGATGATCTCGAGCGCAAAGAGTTTGCGGTGGGCGAGCGGGATCGCCGGCGGCCCGCCCGGTCCGGGAGGGAAGGGGCGGGCGTGAAGCGGGGCGAGCGCGCCCAGGGGGAGCAGGAGCGCGAGGAGCCGGCCGGCGAGGCGGCGGCGGGGGGCGGAGGGGTCAGGCATGGGCGGGGTCGCGGACCGTGGGGGCATCGGGGGAGAGCCGTCCGAGCAATTCTTCCACGAACGTCGTGCGGGCGTCGGCGTCGGGCCACGACCCGCGCAGGCGCAGGCGGGCCGGTGGCTCGAGACGGTACCGCTCGGGCTCGGCGCTCACGAGGGCGACGAGGCGGGCCGGGTCGAGCGGGGTGGAGGGGAGGAACTCGACGCTTCCGCCGCGGGGGTGGAGATCGAGCCGGCGGATGCCGAGCCGCCGTGCCCGCCGCGCGAGGCGCAGGACGTCCAGGAGCCGCCGGGCTTCGGGCGGGAGGGGACCGAAGCGGTCCCGGAACTCCTCGCCGAGGGCCGCGATCTCGCGCTCGTCCCGCGCGGCGCTCAGCCGCCGGTAGGCCAGAAGACGCAGGCCCACGTCCGGGAGGTAGGCTTCGGGCAGGAGTGCGCTTGCGTGGATCTCGACCTCCGCCTCCGTCTCCGGGAGGTCCGCGGGGGCGTCCGCGCCGCCGAGGCGGCGGACCGTCCGTTCGAGGATCTCGCTGTAGAGGCCGAAGCCCAGATCGTCGATCACGCCGCTCTGCTCCTCGCCGAGGAGCCGGCCCGCGCCCCGGATCTCGAGATCCTGGACGGCGAGAAGGAAGCCCGATCCGGGATCCTGATGGTTCGTGAGGGCTTCGAGCCGCACGCGGGCGTCGGCCGGGAGGCCCCCGAGGGTGGGGACGACGAGATAGGCGAAGGCTCGGTGCCGGGAACGGCCGACGCGTCCCCGGAGCTGGTGCAGTTCCCCGAGCCCGAAGCGGTGCGCGTGGTTCACGATGAGGGTGTTGGCGTTCGGGACGTCGAGCCCGTGGCCGACGATCTTGGTCGAGACGAGGACCGGAAAGCGCCCGTGGTAGAAATCTTCCATGGTCGTCTCGAGGTGGCGGACCGGCATCTCGCCGTGGGCCGTGCGGACCTCGAGGCCCGGGGCGAGGGCGCGGACGCGGCGCGCGAGGGCGTCGATCCCCTCGACGGTGGGGTGCACGATGTACACCTGCCCCCCGCGCCGGTGTTCGCGTTCGAGGGCTTCGCCGAGGAGGCCGTCGTCCCAGAGACCGTGGCTCGTGACGACGGCGAGGCGTCCGGGGGGCGGGGTGGCAAGGAGCGAGAGATCGACGAGACCGCCGAGCGCCATGTGGAGGGTGCGCGGGATCGGTGTGGCGGTGAGGAGCAGCGTGTGCACCTCGGCCTTGAGGCGCCGGAGCGCCTCTTTCTGGCGGACGCCGAACTGCTGTTCCTCGTCGATCACGAGAAGCCCGAGGCGCGGCGGACGAAGCTCTCCGCCCAGCACCGCGTGGGTGGCGATCAGGATGTCGATCTCGCCGCGCACGAAGGCCTCTCGGGTCGCCGCCCGCTCCCGCTCGCCGCGCAGGCGCGAGAGCATTCCCACCCGGACGCCGAAGGGGGCGCAGCGCTCGAGAAAGGTCTCGT
>JAKAQQ010000154.1 GCA_021819635.1 Pseudomonadota bacterium | reverse complement strand
CTACGACCTCGAGCGTTACGCCCTCGTCGCCATCGAGGACTTCAACATGGGGGCGATGGAGAACAAGGGGCTCAATATCTTCAACGCGAAATACGTTCTCGCCACCCCCGAGACGGCGACCGACGACGATTACGAGCACATCCTCGCCGTCGTCGGCCACGAGTATTTCCACAACTGGACCGGCAACCGCGTCGGCATCCGCGACTGGTTCCACCTCGCCCTCAAGGAAGGACTCACGACCTGGCGGGAGCAGCTCTTCACCGCCCGCCACGGGGGCTCTCCGGTCGTCCGCCGCATCCGCGACATCCGTCTCCTGCGTGCACGTCAGTTTCCCGAAGACGCCGGACCGCTCGCCCACCCCGTCCGCCCCCCCTCCTACGTCGCCATCGACAACTTCTACACCACCACCGTCTACGAAAAGGGCGCGGAACTCTTCCGGCTGGCCGCCACCCTCCTCGGCGAAGAAACGATGCGCCGTGCCCTCGACCTTTATTTCTCCCGCCACGACGGCGAAGCGGTCACCTTGGAAGATTTCCGCCGCGCCCTCGAGGAGGCGAGCGGGCGGGACCTCACGTCCTACCAGCGCTGGTTCGATCAGGCCGGAACACCCCACGTGCGTGTCCGGACCCGCTACGACGCCCACCGCCACCGGCTCGATCTCACCCTCGTCCAAGCGACCCCACCCTTCTCCGGCGGCCGCGACCCGTCCCCGGTTGTCCTCCCCGTCCGCCTGGGGCTCCTCGACGGACGCGGGCGGCCGCTCGCCTTCCGCGATCCCACCTCGGGCACGCCCCGGCAGGACGCCACCCTCGTCTTCGAGACCGCGACGGCCCGCTTCCGCCTCGAGGACGTTCCGCGACGCCCTCTCGTCTCTCTCTTCCGCGGACTCTCGGCGCCCGTCGTCGTCGAACGGAATCTTGACGACGCGGACCTCGCCACGCTCGCCGTGTGCGATCCCGACGGGGTCAACGCCTGGGACGCCCTCCAGGAACTCGTCGTCCGCGCGCTCCGCCGCCTCACCGCCGGGGGCGCACGCCCTCTCGACACCCTCACCCGCGTCGTCCGTCGCGTTCTCGCGCGGGACGACGACGGAGCGCTCGTCGCCGAGATGCTGCGGCTTCCCGAGACGGCCTGGCTGGCCGAGAAGCTCCGACCCTACGACCCCGCGCGGGCCGAGCGCCTCCGCGACCGGCTCCGCGACGAACTCGGCCGCCGACTGCGGACCGAGTGGGAAACGCTCTACGAACGAACCCGTCCCACCGGGGGCTACCGCCCGGGCCGCACGGATCAGGCGCGACGCGCCCTTCACAACGTGGCCCTGGGATACCTCGCCGCCGGAGACCACGAACCGGGACTTGCGCGGGCCCGCGCGCACTACGAACGGGCCGACAACCTCACCGACCGGCTCGGGGCGCTCCTCGCGGTGAACGACGGGGAGAGCGCGGTGCGCGCGGCGCTCCTCGCCGACTTCCGCGCCCGCGCCGGCGGCGAGCCCGCGCTCCTCGATCTCTGGTTCTCTCTCGAGGCCCAGAGCCACGGCGGCGAGCCCCTCGCCCGCCTGCGGCGTCTCCTCGCCGATCCCGATTACGTGCGCACCAACCCCAACCGTGTCCAGGCTCTCCTCGGCGCCTTCACCGCGGCAAACCTTGCGTCCTTCCACCGCCCCGACGGCGAGGGCTACCGTCTCCTGATCGAGGAGCTTCGTGCCCTCGACGCTCTCAATCCCTTGGTCGCCGCCCGCCTCACCAAGGCTTTTGGGAACCCGGCCCGGCTTCCCGCCCGGCGGCAGGTCCTCCTCGCGGCCGTGCTCCACGATCTACGCGCGGGCGGCGTTTCGCGTGACCTCGGCGAAATTCTCGACCGTCTTCTCGAAAAAGGCAAGAAGGGGACCGAGAAGAAGGGGGTCGCCTCCCGGAGAGGGGCGACGCGGGGGCGGGCTCAGCCCAAGGGCTCGAGAAAAAGTCCCTGAAGGTCAAGGAGCATGTCGAGCCCGCGGGGCGTGGGTCGCCAGCGCGCGCCCTCGGAGCGGGCCAACCCGAGCTCTTCGGCCCGTGCCCACGATCCGCGCCAGCGCGCGGGGTCTTCCCCCGTCGAGCGCCGGAGGTCCGCTTCGTCGAATCCGTTGACGAGGCGCCACGCGTTGAGGAAGAACTCGGAGGCGAGCGCGTCGCCCGTCACCTCCGACACCGTGGCAAGGCGATCCTCGCCCGCCGCGGCCAGATAGCGGGCGGGCTCGCGCACCCGCTCCTCACGCCGAACCCGGAGGGCGCCCGGCGAGGCATCCTCACGGGCACTGATCTTGGCGTGGGCACCCGCCCCGATCCCGAGATAGTCCGCAAACCGCCAGTAGCCGAGATTGTGGCGACCCCACCGCCCCCCTCGGGCGTAGGCGGAAACCTCGTAGCGGACGTAGCCCGCGTGCGCCAAACGCTCCCGCCCCCCCTCAAGCACGCGCGCGCGCTCGTCGTCTCCGAGCCGCGGCGGCGGGCGGCGGGCAAAGGGGGTCCCGGCTTCGTACGTGAGCTCGTACCAGGAAACGTGGTCCGGCGCAAGCGCGAGGAGCGCCTCGAGATCAGCCCAGGCTTCCTCCGCGCTCTGCCCGGGAAGCCCCGTCATGAGATCGAGGTTGACGCTCGCGAAGCCCGCCGATCGCGCCGCGGTGTAGGCACGGCGCGCCTGCGCCGCGTCGTGGATCCGTCCGAGCGCCCCGAGCGCCCGGTCGTCGAGGCTTTGCACCCCGAGAGAGAGCCGGGTCACACCGGCCTCGGCGTAGGCACGCCAGCGCGCGCGGTCGTCCGCCCCGGGGTTGGCTTCCAGGGTCACCTCGACATCGGCCGCCACGGGGAGAAGGCGACGGACACCGGCCAGAAGATCGGCGATCGTCTCCGGCGAGAATAGGTTCGGCGTCCCTCCTCCGAGAAAGACCGTCGCGAGGGGACGGCGCCCGTGGTGGCCGACGGCAAGAGCGAGGTCACTCAGGAGCGCCTCGAGGTAAACCGCTTCGGGCAGCGGACCGCGGCGGGCGTGCGAATTGAAATCGCAGTACGGACACTTGCGCACGCACCAGGGGAAATGGACGTACAGTCCCCACCCTTCCCCGGGCCACGGGACGGGCGGGGAGGAACCCGGGGAGCCAGATGTTGTCAAGGGGGAGAACGCGGGAGCCACCCGGGCATCCTACAGCCCATCTCGGAACGCGGGGCAGGGTCCGTGGACACAGAAAAGAATACGCTTTAGAATATTCTCAGGAATATACGGAGCCCGTCGCCGTGACGAACATGACCGACCCCATCGCCCTTCAGGACCAGTACGGAGCGCACAATTACGATCCCCTGCCCGTCACGCTTGTCCGTGGCGAGGGGGCCTACGTCTGGGACGATCACGGCCGTCGTTACCTCGACATGATGAGCGCCTACTCGGCGCTCAGCCACGGCCACCGCCATCCGCGTCTCCTTGCGGCCCTCGCCGAGCAACTCGGGCGGATCACCCTCACCTCACGCGCCTTCGACAACGACCGTCTCGGACCGTTCCTTGCCCGGGCCTGCACACTCACGGGCATGGACAAGGCCCTGCCCATGAACACCGGGGTCGAGGCCGTCGAGACCGCCCTCAAGGCCGCGCGCAAGTGGGCGTACCGTAGAT
>JAKAQQ010000153.1 GCA_021819635.1 Pseudomonadota bacterium | reverse complement strand
TCTTCGTACTCCTCGCCACCGGGATCTACGCCCTCTACAAACGCTCGGTGGGGATGCAGTACGCCGTCGACAGCGCGGTGCTCAAGATCCCGGTCATCGGGGCGATCGTGCGCAAGTCCATCCTCGCCCGCTTCAACCGGACGCTGGCCACCCTCTTCGGCTCCGGCATCAGCCTCGTCGAGGGGTTCACCACCCTGTCGGGCGCGGTCGGCAACCGCCTCTACCGCGACGCGATCCTCCGGGCCCGCGACCAGATCTCCGCCGGACAAAAACTCCACCTCTCCCTCGAACAGACCGACATGTTCCCGACCGACGTCATCCAGATGCTCAAGATCGGCGAGGAATCCGGCAAACTCCAGGACATGGCCAACCGCATCGCGGTGATCTACGAGGAAGAGGTCGACAACGCCGTCGACTCGCTGAGCACGCTTCTTGAACCCATGATCATCGTGATCCTGGGCACCATCGTCGGGGCGATCGTGATCGCCATGTATCTGCCGATCTTCCAGCTGGGGCAGGCGGTCGGCGGATGACGTCGCCCTTCACGACAATTTTTCCTCTCGCCGCGGTCCTGGTCGGGCTCATCGTCGGGAGCTTCCTCAACGTCGTCATCCACCGTCTCCCGCGCATGCTCGACCTCGGGCCGGACGACGGCGCCGGCCGACCGCCGGAGCCCTACAATCTCGCGCGGCCCGGATCGCAGTGCCCCCGCTGCGGCCACGCCATCGCCCCTTGGGACAACGTCCCCGTGCTCAGCTGGATCCTGCTGCGCGGGCGCTGCCGGCACTGCCGGGCCCCGATCGCGCTCCGCTACCCGGTCGTCGAGATCGCCGCCGCCTTGGGCGCCGGGGCCCTGGCGCTGATCCTGTCCGATCCGCTTCGCGCCGTCTCGGCGATGCTGCTCTACTGGATCCTTCTGGCGCTTACCGTGATCGATCTCGACCACCAGGTGCTCCCCGACGAAATCACGCTGCCGGGACTCTGGCTCGGACTCCTCATTAACGTCCCCGGGACGCTGACCTCGCTGCGCTCGGCGGTGCTCGGCGCCGCCGTGGGCTACTTGGCGCTCTGGGGCATCTACCACCTCTTCCGTCTCGCCACGGGCAAGGAAGGCATGGGCTACGGTGACTTCAAGCTCTACGCCCTCCTCGGCGCGTGGCTCGGCCTCGCGCGCCTCCCGCTCGTCATCCTCGTCGCCTCCGCCTTGGGGTCGCTCGTGGGCTTGGCCCTCATCGCCACCCGCCGGCTCCGGCGCGACACCCCCATCCCGTTCGGGCCCTTCCTCGCCGCCGGAGGCCTCGTCACCCTCCTCGCGGGCCACGCCATCACCTCGGGCTGGCTCCACCTCGCCCTCCGTCACGGATGACGGGGGTCCCGCTCTTCGTCCTCACGGGAGGCATCGCGTCCGGGAAAAGCACCGTCGCCCGCGCCTACGCCGCCGCGGGCGGCGCGGTGATCGAGGCCGACGAGGTGGTGCGCGATCTCACCCGTCCGGGCGGCGCCCTCCACGCCGCCTTCACCGCCTTGGCCGGTCCCGCGTTCCGCACTCCCGAAGGGGACGTGGACCGCGGCGCGCTCCGTCGCGCCCTCTTCGCCAACGTGGCGCTGCGCCGCCGTCTCGAGACCCTGCTGCACCCGGCGGTCCGCGCGGAGATCCTCCGGCGGGCCAGCCTTCTTGCCCCGCCCGTCCTGGCCGTGATCCCTCTCTACGCCGAGCTCGAACCCCGCCCCTTCGCCCCCGCACGGGTCGTGGTCGTCGATTGCCCCGAGGCGGTGCAGGTGGCCCGCCTGCACCGGCGCGACGGTTACGACGAGGCCACCGCCCGCCGCGCCCTCTCCTGCCAAGCGAGTCGCCCGACCCGCCTCGCGCTCGCCGACGATCTTGTTTTTGGCGACGCGCCGGCGAACGAAGTCGCCCGCACGGCCGCCCACCTCCTGGCCCGCCACCGGCGGACCGCCGCCGCGCCGTGAACGCCTCCCCCCCCGGGCCCGCGGCCGCCGCAATCACCTTCGAGCACCCCCTCGGGGAACGCATGCGTCTTTTTCTCCGGCTCGAGGCCCTGCTCCTCAGGCTCCACGACCTTCGGCAGCGGGGTGGGCGGCCGCTCGAGGCCACGCTCACCGCCCAGGGGTTTCTCGAGCTCGGCGAGCTCCTCGCCCGCGGCGACGTGCGCACCGAGCTCCTCAAGGAACTCGAACGGCTCGAGATCGCCCTGCGTCGCTGGGACGGGCACCGCGACGCCCACGCCCCGCGGCTCACCTCCACCCTTGAGGAGATCGGCGAGCGACGCCGTCGCCTTTTCGCGGTCGAGGGCCGTTTCGTCGATCGCCTGCGTGCAAGCGAACTCCTCGCCACCCTGCGCCAGCGGGCCGCGCTCCCGGGGGGGCTCAACGGCGCGGAAATCCCCGCCTACCGCCTCTGGATCGCCCTCGACGACGAGGAGCGCGCGCGCGACCTCGACCGCTGGGCCGAGATCCTCGCGCCTCTTCGCGACGCCCTGGCCACCTACCTCCGCCTCATGCGCGCCAGCAGCAGCCCCGAGACCTGCCGGGCGGAGGACGGGAACTACGAGCGCGAGCTCACCGCCCAGGATCCCCCGATCCAGATCGTCCGTCTCACCCTGCCTCTCGCCCGGCGCCTCTACCCCGAAATCAGCGCCGGGCGTTACCGTCTCACCGTGCGCTTCCGCGACTTTCCGGACGCGGAGCGACGCGGGGCCCCGTGCACCACGGCCGTCGACTTCCGCCTCGTGCTCGCCGCGCTTTGAGGGAAGGGATCGCGCGGAACCGCGGGGACGCTCCCCGGGACCGGGGGACGCCGCGGTGCAGAACGCGCGTCTCTCAGGGCCAGAGACAGCCGCCCAGCACCGCCACCCCGTGCGCCCCCGCGGCGCGGGCCCTCTCGAGATCGCCGAAGCCGAGACCCCCGAGGGCGTAGACGGGGACGGGAAGGGCGGAGGCGAGCGCGGCGAACCCCTCCCATCCGAGGGACGCGCGATCAGGGTGGGAACCCGTCGGTTGCACCGGCCCGAGAAAGAGATAGTGGGCACCCAAGGCGAGAGCCCGGTCGATCTCGCGTCGGTCGTGCACCGAGACCCCGGTGAGAAGCCCCGCGCCCGATCCGAGCCGGCGCCGGTCGAGAGCCACCGCCGGAAGATGGACGCCCTCGGCACCGAGCCGGCGCGCGAGCTCCTCGCGCCCGTGCAGCAGGAAGACCGCCCCCCGCTCGGCGCAGAGCCGGCGGAGCCGCGCGGAGAGGTCCCGACGGGCCTCGGATTCCACGCCCGGAAGCCGGGCGAGAAGCCCGCCCACCCCGTCCTGCGTCAGGAGTCCCCCGAGCCGCCCCTCAAGCGCCTCGGCCGCCCCGCCGTGGGGGGGCGTGATCGCGAGCCGAGACGGCAGCAGAAGACGGGCCACGATGGGGAGATCGGCCCCGAGGAGCGGGATGCGGAGAAGCTCCGCCGGCGGAAGCCAGGCGAACGTCTGGCCCTCGCGGGCCTCGGGTTCGCCCGACCAGCGGAGCCCCCGCGTCCACAAAAGCCGGCTGCCGCGTCACCGGCCCGCGGGACGGCGAGCCGGGGGCGGGGCCGCAAAAGGTCGGCGTCGCGCTGACCGACATCCTCACCGGCCTCTATGCGAGTTCCGCCGTG
>JAKAQQ010000152.1 GCA_021819635.1 Pseudomonadota bacterium | reverse complement strand
AACAACGTACTCGTAATCACAGGCCACCCCCTCCAACGCCGGACAACGGCGCGCAACCCCCGCGCGTCTTGGGGCACGGACGCGTGGAGCACCGTCAACACCGCGGCTCAGCCACCGGCCGGCGCCTGTCGATGGCCGCGCCAAGGACGGACGCGAACGCAGCAGCGGCATGGGACAAGGCGGACGGTCGGGAAAATCCACGGGCGCCGGCTCCCGCGAGGCCACGGTTCCCCGCACCAGGGGGAGTGCGGCTTTTTTGCCCCCACGGCCCACCCATCGACGCACCAACCTAGGGTCGTCGTTCTTCCTGTGCGTCCACAACCGTCTCGGTGATGCTCCCGCTTCCGACCGTGCCTGGTTTCCGCTCTTCACCAGCGGCCACGGGCCACGCGCACGAGCGCCACGAGGCCGTAGACCACGACAAAGGCGCCCGCGCCAAGGTAGGCGAGCATCAACCCCTGTTGCACGGCACTGTCGTGCGCTGCGGCCAGATAGAGCCACGCTCCATACACCGACAGGCCGTCGATGGCGTAATGGGCCGCTATGCTCCAACGAAGCCCGAAGCGGACGCGCATGCTGGCCAACAGCACGCCCAGAAGGAATTGCGGAATCACCAGAACGAATCCCCACCACGTCAGATGGGTGGTGTACATGGTAGCGTGCGCGGCGCCAAACAGAATGCAGGAGCACCAGAAGATCGCGACGCCACGTGTGCGGAAGAGTTTCAGCACAGACTCGCGGGCGTAGCGGTAAAGCAGCAGGCTGACCAAGCCGGCCGGGACGAGCACCCAGAAGACGTTGAAATAGTGGGCGATCGCGTAAGCCGGAGGCTTGTGCATCGTGCTTGCGGCCGGCACCAGGATGAAGACGAAGTAGAGGTAGCCAAAAAAGAACGCAAGACCGACGAACACGGGCCTCGGTGCCGTGGAAAGCATCGCGCGGAAGCCAAGCTCCTCAAAAAGCGGCGCCGCCGCGACGACCGCGGCCGCCCACCACGATGCGTGGGACAGAAGATAGGGCATGAAGCCGTTCGGCGAGACCGCCCAGCCGAAAGAGCGGATGAGCACGTTATCCAGTGCGATGCCCAGAAAACCGATCAGAAGCAGAAGGCACAGCCAACCCAGCCAAGTCCAAAGCGTCAGTTGTCCCGGTGCGCGTTCGTTCAGTACCGGCTTGCGCAGGTAGCGCAGCAGCGGTACGGGCATGCCCCCGTGTGCGTCGCTCATCAGTGCCTCGGTTGAATTCCGGGTGGGTACGGGTCACGGCTAGAATAGCCTAAGAAATCCTGAGGAGGAGGGGCGACCCTCTTCGGAAGCGAAGCTGCTCGAGATGCCAGGGAGATGGCTCCCCGCCGGTACACACGGGATGACCCTTGATGCCACGGCCCGGATGTTGACGAGGGCCTTGGATTGCCCCCCCGACCGCCGGTTTGGGCATCCCGAGGGGGCCGGAGAACACGGCGGTCCACAACAGTTCAGGACGACGTGGCGATCGCCGCCGGCAGCACCCACCGGACCGTCATCGCCGTGACCCGGGGAAACGACGCGCGGGCCGTTGGCCGCTTGGCTCGGGAGATCTAAGCCCACGGGGGCGACCCCCTGGCCATCGGGTCGGCCCCGATCGACCTGCCGCCCGCCGTCATCAAGGGGGCCGCTCAGGGCCTCACTCCCCCGGGGATCTCCGACACGCTCCCCGGCATGACCCCTGCCTCACCCGCCCCCCGAATCTCACCGAGCAACCGGGCACAAACACGATCCGGCCTTGAAAGGACTGCGCTGGATCCTCCCATGGATGTCCGTCCCCGGAACACTTCGGGCCGTACCGATCTCGATGCGTGGATGGGGGAGATCACGACCCAAGGCACGGCGCGGACCGGGTTGACCGGGATCCTCTCCGGGAGATCCTGAACCGCCCACCGGTCAGCGTCGTGCGCCCGAGGCTCCATCGGTCGTGCACGAAGCGTCTGGCGCTCGAGCGTCGGGCCCCGGAAGACGGTCGTTCGCCTCGTCCGCTCTCAGCCGGAAGGGATCGTGGTCCGGGCACAGACGCGGGTCCCGAACGACTTTCTCGAAGCCCGGGACGGGCTCTTCCCGGCCGTCAAGCGCAAGTCCGGGGCACCGGGCCGGTTCTGGCCATCCGTACCGTGCCCTTCCGGATCGCGGGCAGGCTCGACGCCCCGCAGATCAACCCACCTCCGAACGGGCGACCCTCATGCAATTCAACAGGGCCACATTTCATGACCCCCCTCCCTGGCTGTAACGGCCCTGGCCCATGCCCCACGGAGGAATCAACACGGCCCTCCATGGAACCCACCTCTCATTCGTCGGCGACTCTTGCGACCTCAGAGGGGCGGAGTCCGTCCGAAATTCGGCCCGAGAGGCCACGCAAGACGGCCGGATCAGGAAAAAACGAGGCTCCACGGAGCGAAACGGCGCGCTCAACCATTTGATGTCTCTGTGATTCTGTTTCCGCAGACCGTGCTCGTCGAGCCGAGAGATAAGGTCCGACATCAAGGTGGCGCGCCCGGAGAGATTCGAACTCCCGACCACCTGGTTCGTAGCCAGGTACTCTATCCAACTGAGCTACGGGCGCGCGCGTCTATATGATAACGCCTCCCCATCCGGCGCTTCAACGTACGACCGCGGAGGGCACGTCGTCCAGCGTGAAGCTCTCCCCGCAGCCGCAGACCTCCTGAGCCCGTGGATGCCGGAACCGGAAGACCCGGTTCAGTCCGTCCTTGACAAAATCAACCTCCGTTCCCTCGAGAAGCGCGCGCTGCGTCTCCGGCACGAAGAGCGGAAGGCCCGCGGACTCGAGGCGGCGTTCGTCCTCGGCCGGAGCGGGGGTAAGATCGAAAACGTAGTTCCAGCCGGCGCAGCCCGCCTCCTTGAGACGAAGGCGGAAACCCTGGTTCTCAGGATGCGCCGCGAGGAGGTCGGCCGCACGCGTCCGGGCGGCCGGACTCCAGCGGATGTCGATCGTGTCGGTCATGGGGGGCCTCCGTACGAAGACGGGTGGAGAGGAGCGATTCCCGGACCGCATCCTCAATCATGAGCGGTTCGACCGCCTGCGCGCGCCCAAGGCCGAGAACGCGCATCGCCTCGAGGGCCGGGGGAATCGTCCCCGTCGCCCCGAGGGCGCGTCCGTCGAGGCAATCGGCGTACCAGGCGGCGACCGCAAGGGCGATCGGGCTTCCGAGGACACGGTAGCGAACGCGCAGGCGCCCCCCTCTTCCGGCCGCGCTGTCCCAGACGAGAAGCAACGGGAGCCGCTCGTTGCGGCGCACCGCCCGTCCGCGGCCCGCGCCGTCGGGGATCGCGCCGATCCGCCGGTCGTCCCGCACCCAGGCGGCGAAACCATCGGTCTCAGTCGCGTCCATGGGCCTGTCGGTGCCCCGTCGCCGCGTGCGCGGCGCGCGGCGCGCGGCGACGGAGATCCTGGACCGCCGTGCGCACCAGGGAGGCGGCCCGCGTGATCTCTTCCTCGGTCGTCTCCCGTCCGAGGCTGAAACGGAGCGTCGCGTGCGCGTCGAGGGGCGGCAAACCAATCGCCTTGAGGACATGGGAGGATTCGCCGCGCGCGGATCCACAGGCCGACCCCTGCGAGACGGCGAGCTCGCCCAGGAAATACAGAAGACTCTCGCCGGCAACGCCGGGGAAGGTCAGGCTC
>JAKAQQ010000151.1:2238-3672 GCA_021819635.1 Pseudomonadota bacterium | reverse complement strand
GCGATCGGCCGCGCCCTCCCCCACGGCGGGCAGGCGCGTCTCGCCGAGGACCTGAAGGGCCGCGTGCCGGAGAAGCTGCTCGGTGAGCGCCATCATCTCCTGCCAGCCGGCGTAGGCCTGGTAGAGTTCAAGCATCGTGAACTCGGGGTTGTGGCGGGTCGAGACGCCCTCGTTGCGGAAGTTGCGGTTGAGCTCGTAGACGCGTTCAAAACCGCCCACGATGAGCCGCTTGAGGTAGAGCTCGGGGGCCACGCGGAGGTAGAGCGTGAGGTCAAGCGCGTTGTGGTGGGTGAGGAACGGGCGGGCCGCCGCCCCGCCCGGCAGCGTGTGCATCATCGGGGTCTCGACCTCGACGAAATCGAGGGCGTCGAGGTAGCGGCGGATCGCGGTCACCGCACGACTGCGACGGACGAAAAGCGCGCGCACGCCGGGGTCGCTCAAAAGGTCGACGTACCGGCGGCGGTAGCGTTGCTCCGGGTCCCGGAGCCCCTTGTGCTTTTCGGGGAGAGGACGGAGGTTCTTGGCGAGAAGTTCGAGCGCGAGGACGTCGAGGCTGAGCTCGCCCGTGCGGGTCTTCATGAGACGGCCGCGGGCGCGCACGATGTCGCCGATGTCGAGGGCGCCGACGAAGCGCGCCCAGAGTTCCTCGCCGGTCCGGTCGCGGACGACGTGAAGCTGAAGGCGTCCCGTGGCGTCGTGGAGATCGGCGAAGCCGATCCGGCCCATCACCCGCCGGCCCATGAGGCGTCCGCAGAGCGTCAGGGTGATCGCCTCGCGCTCGAGATCCCCGGCCTCGCGGGCGTCGTAGAGCGCATGGAGCTCCGAGGCCCGCGCGTCGCGCGGGCCCGCGAACGGGGCGTAGCGGTACCCCTGGGCGCGGAGCGCCGCGAGTTTCTCGCGCCGCTCGCGGACGAGACGTTCCTCGTCGTCGTGCTCGGGCGGGGTCACGCGGCCGACTCCGGGGCCTTGAGCGCGGCGACGAGGAAGGGGGTGATCGCCCCGTCGAGGACCGCCTGCGTGTTCATGGTCTCGACCCCCGTCCGGAGATCCTTGATCCGGGACTGGTCGAGGACGTAGGAGCGGATCTGGTGGCCCCAGCTGATGTCCGGCTTCGCCGCCTCGCGCGCGAGGGCTTCCGCGCGGCGACGCGCTTCCTCGCGTTCGTAGAGCTTCGCCCGGAGCTGTTTCATCGCCGTGTCCCGGTTCTTGTGCTGGGAGCGCTCGCTCTGGCAGCCGACGACGATCCCCGACGGGAGGTGGGTGATGCGGATCGCCGACTCGGTGCGGTTGACGTGCTGCCCCCCGGCCCCGCTGGCCCGGAACGTATCGATCTTGAGGTCGGCCGGATTGATCTCGATCTCGATCGAGTCGTCGATTTCGGGCGTCACGTCGACCGAGGCAAAGGAGGTGTGGCGCCGGTTGCCGGCGTCGAAG
>JAKAQQ010000151.1:0-2228 GCA_021819635.1 Pseudomonadota bacterium | reverse complement strand
TCCGATCTCGAAGGGGGATTTGCGCACGAGACGGTGGATGCCCGTCTCGGTGCGCAGCCAGCCGTAGGCGTGGTCGCCCCGGACGTGGACCGTCACGCTCTTGAGCCCCGCGACTTCGCCCGGGGACTCGTCGATGATCTCGGTCCGAAAGCCGCGGTCATCGCAAAACCGGAGGTACATGCGCAGCAGCATGGCCACCCAGTCCTGGGCCTCGGTGCCCCCCGCCCCGGCGTTGATCTCGAGGAAGGCGTCGTTGCGGTCCAGGGAACCCGAGAACATGCGCTCGAACTCGAGGGCCGCGATCTCGTCCTCGAGCCGCTCGAGATCGGCGGCCGTCTCGACGAGAAGCGCCGGTTCGTCCTCCGCCTCGAGAAGGTCGAGGAGACCGGCGGTGTCCCGGCGGCGGGCGTCGACGCGGGCAAAGCGTCCGGTCAGCGCCTCGAGCTCGGCCCGTTCCCGGTTGAGGGCGGTGGCCCGCTCGGCGTTACGCCAAAGAGCGGGATCCTCGATCTCGCGGCGCACTTCCTCGAGGCGGAGCAGCCGGCGGTCGTAGTCAAAGGGACCTCCGCAGGCTCTCGAGCCGCGGCTCGAGTTCGCCCAAAAGACGGCGCAGCGCACCGACCCCCGGGCCCTCCTCGGGGCGGGGCGCACGGGCGTTGGGCGGAACACCTCCCCCGGATCGTTCGTTCGTGGCGGACATGCGATCCTTCCAATTGGCCATGGATGCAGAAGATCGATTATAGAGGCGCGGAGGCGGATGCGGACGCGGTCGCTTCGGGTGCGCCGTCGTCGAGCGCGCGCAGGATCTCAAGTTCGAGACCTCCGCCGGGGGGCGCGCCGGCCGCCTCGCGGCGCCGCGCCCGGTAGACGAAGGTGCCGCTCTCCCCCGTCCGCGGCGGGAGGCTCCGCCCGCGGCTCTCGCGGGCGAACCAGAGGGCCGGGAGACGGCCCTCGGCCGCACGGATCTCGAGCCGGAAGTCGCGGCCCGCGCCCATCGCGCGCACCGAGACGATCTCGAGGCGGCCGCAAAAGAGGGGCGGAGGGAAATCCTTCCCGAAGGGAGCCAGCCGCTCGAGCCAGGCGGCCAGATCCGGCGGGAGATCGCGGCCGTCGCGGAAATCGTCGATCCAGAAGACCGGGCGCACCCCCTCGGGGAACCGCCGCGTCACGGCCGAGGCGAAGGCCGCCCGGAAGTCCCCAAGGTCGCGGTGGCGGAGACGCAAGCCTCCCGCGCCCTCGTGGCCGCCGAACGAGACGAGAAGACCGGGGGCGGAGTCGGCGATTTCCTGAAGCGCGTCGCGGACGTGGAAGCCCGGGATGCCCCGCACCGACCCCGTCAGGAGATCGGTCTCGGCCGCGTTCTCCGCCGGGGCATCGCGGTCCCCCGCCCCCACCCGCGAGAGGACGGCGGTCGGCCGCCCGGTCGCCTCGCAGAGGCGGGAGGCCACGATGCCCTGCACGCCCACGTGCCCGTCCTGGTCGAAGAACACGACCACGCCGGGCCCCTCGCCGAGAGGCTCGCCGAGGGCGGCAAAGGCCCGTTCGGTCAGGCGCGTGTCCACGCGCCGCCGTTTCTGGTTCTCGCCCTCGAGCTCGCGCCAGAGCGCCTCCGCCCGCTCGTCGGTCTCGGCCAGGAAAAAACGGATGGCGAGATCCGACCAATCGAGGCGCCCGCAGGCGTTGATCGGCGGGGCGAGGCGGAACGCGACCGCCTCCTCGTTGACCGGGCCGCGGAGAGTGCGGAGGAGAACCCGCCAGCAGGGGCGGCTTCCCTGGTTGATGCGCGCGAGGCTACGGCGGACGAAGGCGCGGTTGTTCGCCCCGCGGTCGGGACGCAGGCTCACGCAGTCGGCGATCGTCGCCACCCCCACGTAGTCGACGAGATCCATGAGACCCGGAGGCGGCGGAGAGCCGCGGGCGGTGAGCGCGCGCGCGACCTTCATCACGGTCACGAACGCCACCGCCGCCCCGCAGATCGTCGGGTCGTAGCGGGCGTCGGGCCGGCAGGGGTTCAGGCAGGCGAAGGCGGAGGGCGGCGGGCCCTCCGGCCCGAACCCGTGGTGGTCGGTGACGATGACGTCGACGCCGGCGTCCCGGAGGCGGCGGATGCGCGGCTCGTCGCCGCTGCCCTTGTCGGCGGTCACCACGAGCGTGGCCCCGAGTTCGAGGATGCGATCGACCACGGGCTCCGTGAGCCCGTAGCCCTCGCGGATGCGGTGGCTCGTGAC
>JAKAQQ010000150.1 GCA_021819635.1 Pseudomonadota bacterium | reverse complement strand
ACACGCGGGCCGGTCTACGATCCCCCCACCCACCTGGTCTACAGCGCGTCCGCACGCGACGTGACGCACGTTTGGGTCGAGGGCGACCTCCTCGTCGAGGACCGTCGCCTTCTCCGGCTCGATGTGGACGATCTGGCCCGGCGCACCGAAGCGT
Source organism: Pseudomonadota bacterium (assembly GCA_021819635.1). Classification (GTDB taxonomy): domain Bacteria; phylum Pseudomonadota; class Gammaproteobacteria; order JAKAQQ01; family JAKAQQ01; genus JAKAQQ01. The sequence goes on along the minus strand of JAKAQQ010000150.1, from coordinate 3,522 downwards.
GGCGTGTTCGGCTTGGGGCTCCGCTCGAGGAAGCGTCGTGAACGCGGGACCGGAGGACGTGTTCTCGGCCCAGGCGGAGACCTGGTGGGACCCCGACGGGCCGCTCCACACGCTCCACGCCCTCCAGGCGCTCCGGGCCACGTACCTCCGCACGGCGGAGCCCGACGTCGCGGGCCGTGCCGTCCTCGACGTGGGCTGCGGCGGGGGGCTCATGACCGAGGAGTGGGCGCGGCGCGGCGCGCGCACCACGGGGCTCGATCGATCGCCCGCCCTGCTCGACGCCGCGCGCCGGCACGCGGCCGCGGGCGGACTTGCGATCCGTTATCTCGGCGACGACGCCCGGGCGCTCGCCGAACGTGAAGCCGGGACCTACGAGATCGTCACCGCCTTCGAGGTGGTCGAGCACGTGGCGGACGCGGAAGGTTTCGTGCGCGCGCTCGGGCGCCTCCTCGCCCCCGGCGGGCGTCTCTACCTCTCGACGATCAACCGGACGCGGCGGGCCTGGCTTCTGGCCATCGTCGCCGCGGAGCACCTGCTCGGCATCGTCCCGCGCGGGACGCACCGCCACGCCGACTTCCGGCGCCCGTCCGAGATCGCGTCCTGGGGACGCGCCGAGGGTCTCGTCGTCGACGCCGTCCGGGGCGTCCGCTACGACCCCCTCGGGCGACGGGCGTCCTTCACGCGCGACGTCTCGGTCAACTACCTCGTGAGGCTCCACCGGGGCGTTGACCGGAGCTCCTGACGCGGTGATCGTCCTCTTTGATCTCGACGGAACGCTCGTCGACAGCGCGCCCGATCTCCACGCCGCCCTCGCCGCGCTCTGCGCGGAGGAAGGGCGTCCCCCTCCGTCGCCCGAGGCAACACGCCGGGTGGTGTCCCTCGGAAGCCGGGCCCTTCTCGCTTCCGCCCTCGGCCCACTGCCGGAGGACCCGGCGGCGTACGAAGCGCTCCGGCACCGTTTCCTCGCGTTCTACACGGCGACGGGCCACCGCAAGACCGCGTGGATGGGAGGCCTCCCCGAGCTTCTCGCCGCGCTCAACGCCCGGGGCCACCGCTGGGGCGTCGTGACCAACAAGCCCGGGGATCTCACGGGTGCCGTCCTGGCGCGCCTCCTGACGGCGGACGTTCCCCCGCCCGCGACGGTCGTCGCCGGCGATACGCTCGGGCGCCGCAAGCCGGATCCCGCCCCCCTCCTCCACGCCCTCCACGCGGCCGGGGCGGAACTCCGGGACGGACTCTACGTGGGCGACGCCCCGGCCGATATCGAAGCCGCACGGCGCGCCCGCCTTCCCTCGTTTGTGGCCCTCTGGGGGTACCTCGGGGAAGATTCCGCGCCCGAAGCCTGGGGTGCGGACGGACTTCTCGAACGGCCCGCGGATCTTCTGGGCGCGCCCGCTCTTCTCGCGGGCGAACCGCGGTGAGCGCCCCCCTCCCCCTTCCTCCCGATCCGTTGGCCGAAGCGCGGAGACCCGGGACAAGCTACGCCCTTGTACTCCGCTTCACCCCTGAGGCGAACCGCGACGTCCTCGCCTTCCTTTTCGTCCTCAAACTCACCCTTGACCGGTTGCTCGAAGCCGGCTCCGAACCCGGCGTCATGAGGGCCAAGGCCCTCTGGTGGGAGGAAGAACTCGGGCGGGCCACCCGGGGTGGATCGCGCCATCCGTTGACCCTGCGGGCGCAGTCGCTCGGTCTCCTGAGCGCCCGTGGAACCGAGGATCTCCCCCGCTTCGCGGCCGGTTACGTGCCCCTCGTCGGCACGAGCCAGGTCACAGCCGAGGATCTCCTCGCAAGGGCGGAGGCGAGCGGAGGCGAACTCCTTGAGCGGGTTGCCCGCGCGCTCGGCGAGTGCGGGCCCGAAGAGCGCGAAGGGGCCCGGCTCGCCGGCACCGCCCACGAAGCGGTGGCCCTCCTCCTCCACGACCGGGGCACGAGGGAGAGGTTTCCGGAGGGGGACGAGGGGCGGCGCGCGCTTCTCGCCCGGATCCGGGCCGACCTCGATGCCCTTCCCGAACGGCTCGGGCGCAGCTGGACGGGCGGCGGCCAACGGGCCACCCGTATCCTGGTCGCCCTGACCCGCGCCCGCCTTCTCCACGGGGAGCCGGGCCCGCTCCGCAAGATTTTTCTCGCCTGGTGGCACGCACGTCATGAACACGACGACTGAGATCGCAACCCTTCCCACGGCGGAGTACCGTCCCCGGCCCGAGGCCTTTGCCTCCCGGCTCTTCGTCCTGGCGAACATCGGGGCGGGAGCAGGCGCCGCCCTCGCCCGCCGCCTCGCCGCCCTCGGCGCCCGCACGGTTCTGACCGACCCGTCGGTCGGGATCCTCGAAGAGACGGACGACGCCATCCGCGCGGCGGGGGGGGCTCCTCCGCTCCTTCAGGCCCTTGATCCCCTGGGCGCCACGGTGGCCGACTACGAGGCCTTGGCCGAGGCCGTCGCGCACGAAGGTCCCGCCGTCGCCGGCCTCGTCCACGACTGCGGCTACGTGGGCTACCACGGCCCGATCCTGACCCACCCCCCCGAACAGTGGTTCGCGATCCTAAGAACCCACCTCGACGCCGCCTTTGCGCTCACGCAGGCCTTCCTGCCGGCGCTCTCCTGCCTCCCGCGGTCGGCCGTGGTCTACACAACGTCGGAGGACGGGCGGCGACCGCGGGCGTTCGCCGGCGCGCACGCCGTGGCGCACGCGGCCCTCGAAACCCTCGCCCGGATCGAGGCCGAGGAACAAGCCCACCGGGGCCGCCCCCGCTTCTACACCCTCGATCCGGGCGAGGTCTCCAACGCTCTTCGCCAAGCGTTCTTTCCGGGGCGGGAGCCCGGCGAGGACCCGCCGCCGGAAGCGATCGTCGAGGCCTACCTCGAGCTCCTAGACCCGAGCGTTCCGGGACCCGTCCGCACGTCCTGCCGTGCACTGCCCCGGTCGTCGCCTCCTTCCGCGGAGAGGAGGAATCCGGACGGTTCCTGATGTCGGGGGGCCGGGAACCCATGTCCGCCGGCCCCACGATCACCTGCGCTTCAGACGCAGGGCAGGCACTTCTTCCCGCAACCGTCGCGGAGGGCGACGCCAAAGGCGTAATAGAGCGCGGCCAAGGACGCGAGCACGCCGATGTCGGCCCCGAACCTGTCGAGAGCCGGTGCGCTGAGGCCAGCACTTGCGAGCATGAGGAGAAAGGCAAGGTCAAGAAGGAGGAGGAAGACGAAACGCATGCCTCCCGCGCTCCGGGCCGCCATCCACATCCCGAGGAAAATGACGAAGAACCAGAGAACGGTCCCGAGCGCCAGCCAGGTCACCGGGGCGAGGACCATGAGTCCCACGAGAAAGAACACGAGGCTGTCGAGACCCTGGTCGGCAAACCAGGAGAGAACGGCCAGGACGACCAGGACCAGGCCCACGCCCATCCCGAGCATGAATCCGCCCGGAAGAGTCGAGGGGGCAAAGCCCGCGAGCGGCAGCGAACGCATGAGAAGGAAGGTGGCAACCGTGAAGTAGCCGGCAACGGCCGTAACGGTGGTCTTGAGAT
>JAKAQQ010000149.1 GCA_021819635.1 Pseudomonadota bacterium | reverse complement strand
GTAGACCGACGCGGTGGCGACGACCCCCACGAGGGCCAACAGGAGAAAGGCGAGGATCCCGCCGAGGAGCCCCCGGCGGAGCTGGGATCCAAGGCCCCTGGGAGGGGGGGGGGGCGGGCGGTGGTTTGACAAAGCCATGGAATGCGCTATAGTTAAAACCGAGATGTTAAGGGAAAGAGAAAGCTCGTTCGCCCAACCCTAGGGTATTCATAAAGATAGGACCGAGAGCCCACGACCGTGTTCCGCCGCAGATCTTCAGGTTCGCCCATCCTCGGGGTCGACATCAGTACCTCCTCCGCCAAGGTCGTGGAAGTGGTTCGCGACGGCCGGGGTTACCGCCTTGAGCACTACGCCGCCGAGCCCATGCCCCCTCAACTCGTCAGCGACAAGGTGATTGAGGACGTCGAGCAGGTCGGGGAGATCGTTCGCCGGGCCGTCCGCCGCTCGGGTTCGCACCTGCGCAAGGGAGCCGCCGCCGTCTCGGGGGCGCATGCCATCGTCCGGACCATTGTACTGCCGAGCGACCTGACCGAAGAGCAGAGGCACGATCAAATCGAGCTGCAGGTGGGCGACTTCGTTTCCACGCCCCTGAATGAGACGAGCTTCGATTACGAACTCCTCGGCCCGCGGGCGGGCGATCCGGCCCATCAGGAAGTGCTGGTCGTGGCCACGCGGCGTGTGTACGTGGAGAAACGGGAAGCCGTTTTCGAAGTGGCGGGCCTTGAGCCGGTGGCGATCGAGATCGAGCCCTACGCCCTTGATCGGGCGTCGGTCCTCTTCCGCGACCAGATGCGCGACGGGGGACGCGGACAGACCATCGCCCTCGTCGACTGCGGAGCGACGAGCACCACCTTCAACATCCTGCACAACGGGCGCATCACCTACACGCGCGACCAGAATTTTGGCGGCAAATACCTCACCGAGGAGATCATGCGCCGCTACAATCTGAGTTACGAGGAAGCGGGGCGCATGAAGCGCCAAGGCGGTGGGGACGCCCACTACCTCAACGAACTCGTCGTTCCTTTCGTCGACGAACTGGCCCACCAGATCCAGCAGGCTTATCAGTTTGCGCGCAGTGCGGTCTCGGATCTCCCCGCGCTCGATCAGCTTCTCCTCTGCGGGGGCTCGGCCCAGATCGACGGCATCGACCGCCTGCTCGGCACGAGGCTGGAACTTCCCGTCGCCATCATCAACCCCCTGATGGGCCTGAACGTCTCGAACCACGCCCGGACCAACCTTGTCGAGCGTGACGCCTCGACCCTCGTCGTTGCCTGCGGTCTTTCGCTTCGCGCTTTCGAGTGACCCCCCCGTGCCGCGCATCAATCTCCTTCCGTACCGTGAAAAGCAGCGTCAGGATGACGCCCGGCGATTCCAGCGCGTGCTCGTCGGAGTGGCCCTGGTTGCCCTCGGATTGTCTTTCCTTATCCGCCTCGAGGTGGCCGGCATGGTGTCGACGCAGGAGGCCCGCAACCGTTACCTGCAGGCCCAGACGGCCTCGCTGGTGCGCCAGATTGGCGCGGTGAACCACCTGCGCCAGGAACGGCAGCGGCTGGTCAACCGCATCCGGGTCATTGAGCGCCTTCAGGCGGACCGCCCGCTCATGGTCCATCTGATGGATCAGCTCGCACGAACACTGCCGTCCGGTGTCTTCCTCCGGAAAGTCGACGAGACCGCCGCCGCGACGGTGGTGCTGCATGGCGTGGCCCAGTCCCCGGCGCGCGTCTCAACCTACATGCGACGCATTGCCCGGTCTCCGTGGCTGGGCCGTCCGCATCTGAGCATCGTGGTCACCAAAAGCGCCGCGGGGCTTCGCCGCAGCCGCTTCGTGGTGAGCACCAAACTGATCGACAAGGCGCTCCGGACCAAGAAATCCGGGAAGCTTGGGCGTGCGCCGGGAGGGCCCGGACCGTGAACGTGCGTGAATTTTTTGACGAACTGAAAACGCTAGATCTGCGCGAGCTCAACCCGCGCGACTTGGCGTCCTGGCCGCCGGCGGTCCGCCTGATCGGTCTCGTGCTGACGTTTGTGGTCGTTCTCCTGCTCGGGTATTTCTTTTTCGTCCGCGGCGAACTCTCGCGTCTGCGTGCGGCACAACGCCAAGAGCAAACGTTGCGTCAAACGTTCGTCGCCAAAGCGCAACTGGCGCGCGAGTTGCCGGCGTACCGTCGGCAGCTGGTTGCCATGCACCAAACCTACCGTGTTCTCCTCGCCCAGTTGCCGAGCCGTGATCAGATCCCGACGCTGCTGCGCGACATCTCGACCACGGCGCAGCTCGACGGACTCGACCAGAAACTCTTCAAGCCCGAACATCAAATACGCAAGGCGTTTTACGCGGAGCAGCCCATCACCATGGAGTACACCGGCACGTACCGAGAGATCGGTAAGTTTGTGGCCGACGTGGCGTCGCTCCCCCGTGTGGTGACGTTCGGGAATCTCCATCTCGCGCCCGTTCCCGGCGAGCCCGGCGTGCTCCACATGCGTGTCCTCGCCATGACGTACCGCTATCTCCGCCACGCCTCTCTGCGCCGGCCGATGCCCGGGAGGCGGCCGTGAGCGTGGGGCGCCTTCGCGCGTCCGGGGCGCGGACGGCGCTTCTCCTCGCACTTGTTCTTCCGCTGGCGGCCTGCGGGAACGGGAACGAGAACCTGCACGCCTGGGTGCACCGGATCGAAACCGAGCCCCCGGCTCCGCTGATGCCCGTTCCCCGACCGGCACCGTACAAGCCGCCGGCTTTCGCGGCCGCACTGCTGCGCTCCCCGTTCGTTCCGAGCGTGCGGGCGCTGCCTTCGGCGGTGCGTCCCAACCCGAACCGGCCCCGTCAGTACCTTGAGCGGTTCCCGCTCGACAGCCTCAAGCTTGTGGGGACCCTTCTCATGGGGAAACACGTCTACGCCCTTGTGCAGGATCCGCACGGCATCGTGCACCGGGTGACCTACGGTAATTATCTTGGGCAGGACGACGGCAAGATCGTCGCCATCCACCCCAACGGCCTGATGCTTCGGGAGATTCTTCCCAACGGTACGGGCGGCTGGGTCGTGACGCGCGTCTTCATGCCCCTTTCGACACAGTCAGGAGGATAACCGGCCATGGCGCTTCACTCTTTTTCGCCGCGTCGGCTGCGGACGATCGGCCGCCCGTTGGCCCTTGCCGCCATCCTCGCCGCCGCCCCGGCGTGGGCGGCCCCCGTTGCCGGGGCCCTGACCGCGGTCCACGCCTTTGGTCTGAGCGGCAACCGCGTGCGCATCGTGCTGCACGTGCAGGGCGTGCTGCCTCGTCCGATTGCGTTTGCCGTGATCAACCCCCCGTACGTGGCGGTGGATCTCTCCGGCCTGCGACTTGCGGTTCACCACGAGGTCGAGCCGGTCCACATCGGCGTGGTTCGCAACGTCATGCTGGCCGCTCAGGGGCCGCGCACGCGCGTCGTGGTCGACCTGAGTCGCATGGTCCCTTACCGCCTGTCCGTGCACGGGCAAGACATTGATCTCACGTTGGGCAGGCAGGCTCGGGTTCGGTTGGCCGGGGTCGCGGAGAAGCGAACCCCTCCGGTGGCGGGCGTCGTCCCGTCGTTCGTTCCACGGATTCTGGACCTCAAATTTCACCGCACGGCGTACGGCGCGGGCCGTGTCTACGTTCGCCTCAGCACCTCGACTGTGACCGGCATCGTCCACCAGGTGGGGCATCGAGA
>JAKAQQ010000148.1 GCA_021819635.1 Pseudomonadota bacterium | reverse complement strand
GACGTCCGTGCAGCGCTGCGTCCGCGCCGGGGGGAAACACAACGACCTCGACAACGTGGGCTACACCGCCCGCCACCACACCTTCTTCGAGATGCTCGGCAATTTCAGCTTCGGCGACTATTTCAAGCGCGAAGCGATCGGTCTTGCCTGGGGCTATCTCCACGACGTCCTCGGACTCCCGGTCGAGCGGCTCTGGGTGACGGTGCACCGCGACGATGCCGACGCCGCCCGTCTCTGGCGCGAGGAGATCGGGTTCCCCGCCGAACGCTTGGTCGCCATCGCCGGCGACGACAACTTCTGGGCGATGGGCGAGACCGGTCCCTGCGGTCCCTCGACGGAGATCTTCTACGATCACGGCGAGGGCGTGGCGGGCGGGCCTCCCGGGTCGGGCATCGAGGGAGATCGCTACGTCGAGATCTGGAATCTGGTCTTCATGCAGTACGAGCGCGACGCCGCGGCGGCCCTCACCCCTCTTCCGCGCCCGTGCGTGGACACGGGCATGGGGCTCGAGCGCATCGCCGCCGTCCTGCAGGGCGTTGTCTCGAACTACGAGATTGATCTCTTCCGGACGCTTCTGGCCCGCGCCGCCGACACCTTGGGCGTGCGCGACGAGGGGCAGCCGTCGCTGCGCGTGATTGCCGACCACCTGCGCGCCGCCACGTTCCTCGTGAGCGACGGTGTGCTTCCCGGCAACGAAGGCCGCGGCTATGTCCTCCGCCGCATCCTGCGCCGTGCCGTCCGTCACGGCGTCAAGCTCGGTGCGAACGCCCCCTTTCTGCACGCCCTCGTGCCCGCCGTGGTGGAACTCATGGGCGCGGCCTACCCCGGACTCGCGACGGCGGAGCCCACGGTCCGCGAGGTGCTGCGGGCCGAGGAAGAGCGTTTCCGGCTCACGCTGCGCGAGGGACTGGCGCTCCTCGAGACCGAGCTCGCCCGGAGCCCGGGACGGGAGCTCCCCGGGACCGTCGCGTTCCGCCTCTCCGACACCTACGGTTTCCCCCTTGATCTCACGCAGGACGTGCTTCGCGAACGCGGCCGCACGGTGGATGTGGCGGGCTTCGAGAAGGCGCTCGCCGAGCAGCGCGAGCGGGCCCGACGGGCCTCTTCTTTCCGGGCCGAGCGCGTCGAGCGCGACGGGGCACGGAGTCTTTTCACCGGTTACGAGTCCCTCGTCGGCGAGGGGATCGTGCTCGCCGTCGAGGGCCCGGACGGGCCCGCCCCCGTCCTCGAGGCGGGCGAGGAGGGACGCCTCGTGCTCGACCGCACGCCTTTCTATCCCGAGGGGGGCGGGCAGGTGGGCGACCGGGGGGTGATTCGCGCCCCGGGAGGACTCTTCCGCGTCACCGACACGCAGCGGCGTGGGGAGACCATCGTGCACCTCGGGCGTGCCGAGGGCCCCGTCCGCCCCGGCGAGCGCGTGCGGGCCGAGGTCGACGAAGAGCGCCGCCGGGCCCTCGTCCGTCACCACAGCGCGACCCATCTTGTCCACGCCGCCCTCCGCCGTGTGCTCGGCGAGCAGGTGCAGCAGCGCGGCTCCCTCGTGGCCCCCGAGCGGCTGCGGTTCGATTTCACGGCCACCCACGGATTGAGCGGGGAGGAGCGTCACCGGGTCGAGGAGGACGTGACCCGCGCGATCCTCGACGACCTTCCGTCCCGCGTCTCGGTCGTGTCTTATGCCGAGGCCCGTGCCGCCGGCGCTCTCGCCTTCTTTGGCGAGAAATACGGCGAGCGGGTGCGCACGGTCGGTTTCGGCGACGTTTCGCTCGAGCTCTGCGGCGGGACCCACGTTGCGCGTACGGGGGAGATCGGCGGTTTCAAGATCGTGTCCGAGGCCCCTCTCGCCGCCGGGATCCGTCGTCTCGAGGCGGTCGCGGGACTCGCCGCGCTGCGTTGGGCGGAAGAGTGCGAGGCCGTCCTCCTCGAGAATGCACGCCGGCTCGAGGTGCCGGCCCTGGAGACGCCGCGGCGGATCGAGAAGCTCCTCGCCGAACTGCGCGCGCAGGAACGGCGCGCCGCCGAGCTTGAACGCCGGCTGCTCGAGGGCGGGGGGGGCGCCGATCTCCTGGCCCGTCGTGTCGAAGTGGGCGGTGTGCAGGTTCTCGCCGCCCCGATTGAGGGTGTGGCCCCCGAGGCACTGCGTGAGGCGGCCGACCGCCTGCGGACGCGGCTCGGGAGCCCCGCGGTGGTCCTCCTTGCGACCGTGGTCGGCGCCCGCCTGCGTCTTCTGGCGGCCGTGACCCCCGGGGCCCCCCGCGGACTCTCGGCCCGCGCCCTCCTGGCCGCCGTGGCCCCCCTCGCCGGCGCCCGTGGGGGGGGGCGTGACGACTTCGCCGAGGCCGGCGGGGGCGAGCCCGAAGCGCTCGACCGCGTCCTTGCCGCCGTCCCCCGCTGGGTCGAGGAGCATCTCCGTGACGTCGCCTGATCGCCCGCTCGTCGTCCAGAAATACGGCGGGAGTTCGCTCGACGGCCCGGAACGGATCCGCGTCGTCGCCGACCACATTGTCGCCAGCTCGGCGAGTTGCGACCTCGTTGTTGTCGTTTCGGCCGCCGCCGGTGTGACCGACCGGCTCCTCGCGGAGGCCCGTGCGGTCAGCGCCGAACCCGCCCCCGAGGAGCTCGACGCGCTTCTCGCCACGGGCGAGCAGGTCAACGCGGCTCTTCTGGCCATCGCCCTGCGCGCCCGCGGCCTCGAGGCCCGTTCGTACAACGCGCTCCAGCTCGGGATCCTCACCGACGAATCCCACGGCTGCGCCCGCATCCGCGACATCGATTGCGGGCTCCTCGCCGCCGATCTCGCCGCCGGCCGGATCCCGGTCGTCTGCGGTTTCCAAGGGGCCACGGCCGTCGGCCGCTGGACCACGCTCGGCCGCGGGGGCTCGGACACGACGGCCGTGGCGCTGGCCGCGGTTCTCGGGGCCCGCGAGTGCCAGATCTACACCGACGTCGACGGCGTGTACAGCGCCGATCCCCGGCTCGTTCCGCTCCCCTCGAGGCGCGAGGCCTTGAGCTACGAGGAGATGATCGAGATGGCCGGTTCGGGTTCGAAGGTGCTCCACATCCGCTCGGTCGAAATCGCGGGCCGCCACCGCCTTCCGCTTCGGGTGCTCTCGAGCTTCAGGGACGGGGAGGGGACACGGGTGGGGGGCGCCGCCGAGGGCGTTGAAGGCCTCGTTCTCGCCGGGCTCGCCCTCAGCCGTCATGAGGCGGAGATCAGCGTGCTCGGTCTTCCCGCCCGTCGGCCGGTCACCGCCCATCTCCTCGCCCCCCTCGCCGCCCAGGGGATCTGCCTTGACATGATCGTCCAGAACGTTGCCCGCGACGGACGCATCGATCTCTCGTTCACCGTCCCGCGGGCCGACTACGTGCGGGCACTGGCGTTCGTCCGCGACCACGCCGGGGCCGAGGGCGCGGAGAGCGTCGCGGGTTGCGCGAACGTGGCCAAGATCTCGCTCGTCGGCCTTGGGCTCCGTTCCCACCCCGAAGTGTCCGCGCGTCTCTTCGCCGTTCTGGCCGAGGAGGGGGTGGCCGTGCGCATGGCGGCCACCGCCGAGATCCGTCTGTCGGTCACGGTCCAGGAGGCCGAAGCCGAGCGCGCGCTGCGGGCTCTCCACGAGCGTCTCGGGCTCGGTTCGCCCCCACCTCAGGGTGAATATCCGGACGGACAGTCGGTTGCCTGAGCCGGGTGCGT
>JAKAQQ010000147.1 GCA_021819635.1 Pseudomonadota bacterium | reverse complement strand
TCTAGTAGCCCGAGAAGGCCATCTGGACGATGACCTCGAGCTCGCGCTCGAGGCGCTCCCCGTAGGGACGGGGGTCGGTTCCGGGCCGCGCGCGGGCGAGCCTCGCGGCCAGCCCCTCCCGCGCCTGCCGCCGCAACGACGCCTCCGGCGCCTCGCCCGCCGGCAGCGGGTAGGACGGCAGGTGGATCCCGCCCAGGCTCGGCGCGAAATTGAGGCGTCGGGCAAGCTCGACGGTGTTCGCGAGCGCTTCCGGAAGATCGCGGAAGAGCTCCGCCATCTCCTCCGGGCGACGGAGGTACTGGTCCTCGACGAAACGGCGGCGGCGCTGCGGGTCGTCGAGCGTGCGCCCCTCCTGGATGCAGACCCGGGCCTCGTGGGCGTCGTAATCGGCCGCGGTGAGGAAACGGACCTCGTTCAGGGCGACGATCGGAAGGCCGCGGCGGGCGGCGAGATCGACCGCGGCCTGGAGATGCACCGCGTCGAGGGCCCGGCGGAGGCGGGTCACGCCGAGGTACAGGCGGTCGGGGAAACGGCGAAGCCACCGCTCGAGGTGGGCTAGGGCGTCCTTCTCCCGGGCGTGGGCGAGATCGTGCCCGACGTCGCTCGCGCGTCCGAGCACGGCGATGAGCCCCTCCACGGGTTCGTCGAGCCAGGCCTCGGGGACGCCCGGGGCGGAGGGCCCGAGAGCGTAGCGGCGGCTGAGGAGCGCGCACAGGTGGCGGTAGCCCTCGAGATCGCGGGCGTAGAGGAGGACACGGGGCCCACCCCCGGGGTCCTCGCGGCGCCCCGCCGTCCCGCCCGCGAGCACGAGATCGATCCCGAGGAGAGGCTTGATCCCCCGCGCCTCGGCGGCGCGGGCGAACTTGACGGCGGCGAACAGGTTGCCGTCGTCGGCCAGCCCCACGGCGGGGATCCCGGAGGCGGCGGCCGTTTCGACAAGCTCAGGGAGACGGATCACGCTGTCGTGCAGCGAGTACTCGCTGTGCACGTCGAGCGGGACGTACGGACTCACGGGGCGGGCTCCCGGCATCGGGCGACGGGGGCGAAACTCCGCCGGTGAAGCGGGCAGGGCCCGTGGCGGACGAGGCGGCGGCGGTGGTCGGCCGTCGGGTAGCCCTTGTGCCGCTCGAACCCGTAGTCCGGGTAGAGGCCGGCGTAGGCCACCATGCGCGCGTCGCGGTGGACCTTCGCCACGATCGAGGCCGCGCTGACCGCCGGAACCGAACGGTCGGCCCCGACCCGGGCCTCGAGCGGAAGGCGCGCGTAGGGCCGGTCGCGGCCGTCGACAATCACCCGGGAGGGAAGGGCCTCGAGACGCGCGATGGCCCAGCTCATGGCCAGGAGCGTCGCCCGCCGGATGTCCCAGAGATCGATGAGGGGCGCGGGGAGCTCGACGACGGCGACGCCGAGGGCGCGGCGGCGGATTTGCCCATCCAGGGTTTCCCGGCGCGCGACCGTGAGGAGCTTCGAGTCGCGCAACCCCTCGGGCACGTCGTCGGGATCCAGCACGACGGCGGCCACGACCACCGGTCCGGCGAGTGCCCCCCGCCCCACTTCGTCGACGCCGGCCTCGGGACACGGAACCGAGGCGCGCCCCCGCCCGCTCATCGACCCCCGCTCCTCTCGGCCACGAGGGCGGTGATGGCCTCCCAAGCGCGGGCGTTGGCGTCGCATCGGAGGGGACGACCGACCTCGACCAAAGCGCGGCGGACGGCGTCGTTGACCTCGGGACGCAGCAGGGAGACCAAGGCCCCGGCCAGGATCCCGGGGCGGGCATGATCCTGGAGGAACTCGGGCACGATCGGGCGGCCCGCGAGGATGTTCGGCAGCGCGATGTAGGGCGTGCGGAATCCCCGCGCGAGGATGAACGAGGCGTTGAACGACCCGGTGCGGTAGGCCACCACGGTGGGGCAGCCGACGAGGGTGGCCTCGAGGGTGATCGTGCCCGACTTCACGAGGGCCGCGTCCGCCGCGGCGAGAAGATCCGCCGCGCCCTCGCGCACCTCGAAGGCCTCGGGCGGGAGCCCCTGCCGCCGGGCCTCGTCGGAAAACGCGCCCCGCCCGGCGCCGGGGGTGGCGGCCAGGACAAAACGCGCCCCCGAGCGCCGGTGCGCCTCGGCGGCCGCGGCGAGAAAGATCGGCACGTGGCGACGGAGTTCCTGGGGCCGGCTTCCGGGCGCCAGGACCACGTGCGGAACGCCCTCGGGCCAGCCGAGGGCGGCGCGGAGCGACGCCCGGTCGTCCGCCGGGCGCAGCCGGTCGGCCAAGGGATGGCCCACGTAGCGGGCCGCCACGCCCAAGTTGTCGTAATACGCCGGCTCGAACGGGAAGAGGCAGAGCACGAGGTCGACCCCGGCCGCGACGTCCGCGGTCCGGCCCTCGCGCCACGCCCAGACGGTGGGGCTCACGTACTGGACGCAGGGCACCCCCCGCCCGCGGAGACGCCGGGCGAGCGGCAGATGGAAGTCGGGGGCGTCGATGCCGACGAAGACATCGGGGCTTCGCTCCGCGGCCAAGGCCAGGAGACGGCGGCGGAGCGCGAGGAAGGACGGGAGCTTCATCAGAGCCTGCGAGAGACCCATGACGGCGTAGCGGTCGGGCGCGCACGCGCCGGCGAAGCCCGCCGCCCGCGCCCGCGGGCCCGCCACCCCGTCGCTCGTCCAGGGCGCGCCCCGCCGTGCCGCCTCGCTCAGGAGACCGGCGGCCAGGGCGTCGGCCGAAGGCTCGAGGGCGGAGAGAAGCGCGCGCGTCATGGACCGCGCACGATACCCCGGGTGGTCCCCCTGAGGAAATCGACGAGGCAGCCGAGTTCGGGCGTTTCGGCGCGGCGCGGCTCGAGGGCCGCAACGGCCTCCTCGAGGCGGAGATTCTCGCGGTAGAGGACCCGGTACGCCTCCTTGATCCGGGCAATGACCTCGGGCGTGAAACCGCGCCGCCCGAGCCCCTCGCTGTTGATGCCGTAGGGCCGCGGGGGCTCGCCCGCGCCGCGCACGGCGACCATCACGTACGGCGGCACGTCCTGAACGATCCCGCAGTCGTGCCCGACGAAGGCGTGGGCCCCGATGCGGCAAAACTGGTGCACCTTGGCCGAGGCGCTCAGGATCGCCCAGTCGTCCACGGCGACGTGGCCGGCCAGCGCCACGGCGTTGGCCAGGATGGTGTGGCTCCCGAGGATGCAGTCGTGGGCGACGTGGACGTAGGCCATGATCCAGTTGTCGTCCCCGAGGCGCGTCACGCCCCCGCCCTGGACGGTTCCGCGGTTGATGGTCGTGTACTCGCGGATGGTGTTGCCGTCCCCGATTTCGAGCACGGTCTCTTCCCCGTGGTACTTCTTGTCCTGGGGCTCGTCCCCGATGGCGCAGAACGGGAAGATCCTGTTGCCGGCCCCGATGCGGGTCGGCCCGCGCACGATGACGTGCGGGCCGATCTCGGTCCCGGGCCCGACGGTCACGTGCGGGCCGATGACCGCGAAGGGGCCGACACGCACGTCCGGAGCCAGGCGGGCCTCGGGGCTGACGACGGCCCGGGGGTCGATCAGGGAGCCGGAGCGGTCTTGGTCGCGCACAGGAATACGGCCTCCACCATGAGCGTGTCGTCCACGTGGGCCGTGGCCTCGAATTTCCAGATGTCGTGGACGCGGCGAATCAGGCTCGAGGTGAGGCGCAGGACGTCCCCCGGGCGGACGATCCCGCGGA
>JAKAQQ010000146.1 GCA_021819635.1 Pseudomonadota bacterium | reverse complement strand
CGCCCAGTTCCTGGGCGCGGCCCTGAGTGTCTACGAACGCGACCAGGCCCTCATTTACTACAGCGACCAGCAGTGGGCGGAACACGACGCCGAGGTGGTGCGGCTCATGGACACGCTGCCCTCGTACGAACAGACGGCCATCGCCTCGATACGCATGACCCCCGCACTCAGCGTTTCGGTGCTCCCCCCCCAGGCCCCCATCCCGCCCCAGGCGCACCCCCAGGACCACGACGGTCGGGTTTTTGAAGCCATGCTGGGCCGCCTGCTGCCGGGACACCCGATCCGCGGGTACCTCCTGCGCTTCCCCGTCCCGGGCCCGCGGACCCGGAGTCTCTTCGGGGTCGGCTACCGGACCCGGAGCATTGTCGAAGTCCGGCTGCGCAACGGGCGATGGGTGTCGTTCAATTTTCTGCGCCCCCTTGAACTGCATCAATGGCCGTACCCTCTCCTCGCCTACCTGGCCGTGGTCCTGGGCGCCGTCATCGTCCTGTCCTACGTCGCCGTCCGCATCGTCGTCCGCCCTCTCAGCCAGCTGGCCGAAGCCGCCGAGCGTCTCGGGCAGGACCTCAACCGCCCCCCCTTGCCGGAAGACGGGCCCACCGAAGTCGGACACGCGGCGCACGCCTTCAACTGGATGCAGAACCGTCTTCGCAGGATGTTTGACAGCCGCACCCAGCTGCTCACGGCGATTTCCCACGACCTGCGGACCCCGATCACGCGCATGCGGCTCAGGGCCGAAATGCTTGAGGACGAGGCCACCCGCCGCAAGTTCATCCAGGATCTGGAAGATATGGAAGCGATGACAAACGGCGCCCTGGAGTATCTGCGCGGTCTCCACGGAACGATGGCCAAGGAACGCCTGGATTTTGCCAGTCTTGCCGAAACCCTCGTCCTCGACCGCAGCGAGCTCGGGCAACGGACGGCCTTCAAGCGCCCCAAGGGCCGCATCCTCGTCCTCGGCTCGCCCCTTCACCTGCGCCGCGTTCTCGACAACGTTCTCGACAACGCCTTCGCCTACGGGCGGGACCCCGAGATGAGCCTCCGCTGCGAAGGGCGCCACGTTGTCTGCCGCGTCCGCGACCACGGCCCGGGCATCCCGGAGGAGGAACTCCTCCGCGTCCTCGAGCCCTACCATCGCCTCGATCCCGCGCGCGGCGGCTCGATCCGCAACCTCGGGCTTGGCCTCAGCATCGCCCACGGCATCATCGCCCAACACGGGGGGCACCTGACGCTCCGCAACGCACCCGGCGGAGGACTCGAGGTCAGCATCACCCTGCCGCTGGCTCCGGACAGCACCCTCCTGCCCCCGCCGGGCGACGCCTCCGAATAACGCAATTCGTTTGCATAATGCCCGGCGGCCCGGTATACTGCCGTCATGGCCCGCCCCGCTCTGGTCGCCTCCACCCTTCTCGCCCTGATGAGAGCCGAAGGGGCTCCGCATACCTGGACCCTTCGCGAAATGTGCCGGCGCCTCAAGCAGGAACGCGTCGACTGCGCTCCCTCGTCCGTCTTTCGGGCCGTCACCCGGCTCGTGGCTCGGGGGACGCTCGTCCGTCTTCCCAACCCCGGCGGCCGATCCCCGCGCTACGAGCTCGCGGGCGCACACCACGATCACCTGCTCTGCCGGACGTGCCGCCGTCTCGTGCCCGTCCCCTGCCCGCTGGATCCCGGAATCCCCGGGCATCTTGAAAGCACGATCGGCCACCGCGTCGAGGGGCACGAACTCGTGCTCGAAGGACTCTGCGCCCGCTGCCGGAGCCGCCGCGCACCTGCCCCACCTCCCGCCCGTTCCCGCCGCGGCGGCGGACCCTCGGCGCGACGGAACCCCCCGCCCCCTTCCGTCCCTGACGACACGATCACGTCATGATCAATCTTTGGGCGCCCCAAGCCACATCCTTGGGCCTCGTGCTCCTGACGGCCTTCCTTCTCGGCATCGTCCACGGCATCACGCCGGACGAGCACACGTGGCCCATCACGTTTTCCTACGCGATCGGCGGCTACTCGACACGACGGGGACTGCGTGCCGGTCTCATTTTCTCCCTGGCCTTCACCGTCCAGCGCGCCATGGCGAGCGAACTTGCCTACCTGGGTCTCGCCCGGGTCTTCGTCGGGAACCCGGGCCTCGGCTACGCCGTTTATGTCGCGGTCGGTGGCGTGATGGCCTGGGCCGGCTGGAGCATGGCGCACGGGAAGGCCCTCCCGTTCTACCACCCCCACATCCGCGACCAATGGCGCGACCCGCGGCCGTGGATGCCGGCGGTGCACGGCTTCATTGCCGGCTGGGGGTTTGGCGCGTTTGCCATCATCATCTACACCGTTCTCGCCCCCGCCATGCCGTCGGCGGCCTGGGGCTGGGTGCCCGGGGCCCTCTTCGGCCTCGGAACCACCGTCGTCCAGGCGGCGGCCGGAGCGGGCTTCGGGTACTGGCTGTCACGACGCAAGAAGATCGCGGATCCAGAGACCGTGCGCCGCATTGGGCTCCGGACGGCCAGCCGCACGCTTCAACTGGGCGGGCTGGTCTTTGTCGCCGGCGGGGTCTTCGGTCTCCTCTTCCCGTCCCTCGCGTCACGGGCGATCGACACCGGACTGCGGATCCACAACCTCCACACGATCGGCCTGCCGTTCGCCCTCGTCGTGGGGGTTGTCCTCGTAATCGGTCTCACGTCCCTGCGCCGCGCGGTTCGCGAGACACTGGCCGCTCCTCCGCCTTCTCCTCCATGCCCCAAGCCCTGAGGTCCCGAGGGGGGCGAGACGGCCCCCGACGGGACCGGACGCGAGCAACGCAAGCCTCTGGATATCGCGCACCCCGGGCCCTATAATCGACGGAGGCGGGCGCCGTCGTCCCGCCGTCTCGTGCGCGCTGACCACCACGGAGAGTTCAACCATGCCCCAGCAAAGCGGTAACCCGACCCTCAATCCCCGTCTTCTGTCGAATTTCCCGGCTTCTCAGACCGGCCGTGTCATGACGTTCGGCGGCACCCTGAACAAGGTCGCCGTCTCTCTTGCGCTCGTGGTTCTCGCGGCCCTCTTCACCTGGAACCGCTACGTCGCCGCGTACGACGCGGCCCGGATCGCCACCCCCCTTCAGGCGGGGCAGGCCGGCGCCGCGGCGGTGGGCGGGTTCATCCTGGCCGGGGTCATCGTCGGCCTGGTGCTGGCCCTCGCGACGGCCTTCAAGCCCACCTGGTCTCCCGTGACGGCCCCGCTTTACGCGCTGGCCGAGGGGCTCTTCCTCGGGGGGATCTCGGCGATCTTCAACACGAGCTATCCCGGCGTGGTCGTCCAGGCGGTGCTCCTCACCTTCGCGGTGATGGCGGTGATGCTGTTCCTCTACCGTTCCGGCATCATCAAGGTCACTCCGCGGCTCACGGCCGGCATCGTGGCCGCGACCGGCGGGGTCTTCCTGTTCTATCTCGTGACCTGGGTTCTCTCGTTCTTCGGCGTGAGCACGAGTGCGCTCTTCTTCGGCACGCAGATCAGCATCGTCATCAGCCTCGTCATCGTGGCGATCGCCGCCTTCAACCTCCTGCTTGATTTCGAGACGATCCGCCGCGGAAGCCAGGAGGGCTGGCCGGAATACATGGAGTGGTATTCGGCCTTCGCGCTCACGGTCACGCTCGTCTGGCTCTACCTCGAGATCCTAAGGCTCATGTCGAACCTGCGGAGCCAGTAACCGCAAACACCCACGCGCCCGTCCC
>JAKAQQ010000145.1 GCA_021819635.1 Pseudomonadota bacterium | reverse complement strand
CGATCTGCCGCCAGAGGATGCGCCGATGCCCTCTCGTTCCTTCCGTTTCGTCCTTGCCGCCCTTGCCGCCGGGGTGTTCCTCGGCCTCGCCCCCGAGCCCGTCGCCCACGCCGCCCCGCGGCCCATGCCGGCCGCCCTCTTCGCCCGCCTCCGCTGGCGGTTCGTCGGCCCCTACCGGGGCGGGTGGGCCACCACGGTGACCGGCATTGTCGGCCGGCCCAACACGTACTACATCGGAACGGCCGACGGTGGGGTCTTCGTCACCCACGACGGCGGACGGACCTGGCGGGCCCTCTTCCAGCACGAACCGGTGGCCTCGATCGGAGCGGTCGCCGTCGCCCCCTCCGACCCCCGGGTGATCTACGTCGGGACCGGAGCGTCGGGACTGCGCTCGGACATGTCGTTTGGCGACGGCGTCTACCGATCGGACGACGGCGGGCGCCGCTGGATCCACGTCGGACTGGACACGAGCCAGCACATCGGCGGGATCCTCGTCTCGCCGACCAATCCCAACCGGGTCCTCGTCGCCGTCCTCGGGCACACCTTCGGGCCGAACCGGACCCGGGGGGTGTACCTGACGCGTAACGGCGGCAAGACCTGGACGCCCGTCCTCCGCCTCAACCGCCGCGTGGGCGCGATCGATCTGGCCGCCGCCCTCCATCATCCCGAGACCGTCTACGCCGCGCTCTGGAACACCCGCTTCCCGTTCTACGGCCACTACGGAGTCGTCAACGGGCCCGGCGGAGGCGTCTGGGTTTCCCACGACGGCGGAGCGCACTGGACCCAACGTCCCGACCGGGGGCTTCCGCGAACCGACCTCGGCCGGATCGGGCTCGCCGTGATCCCGGGGAGCGACGGCCGGGGGCTCTACGCCCTCGTCGGAGCCCGTCACGGCGGGGTCTTCGTCACCCACGACGGCGGACGGACCTGGACACGTCTCGACAGCGACCCGCGTCTGTGGGGCGGCGCTTGGTACTTCGGCGAGATCTTCGTCGACCCCCAGAACCCCCGCGTCGTCTACGTCTGCAACACCGCCTTCTACCGCTCGACGGACGGCGGGCACCGCTTTCATGCGATCAAGGGCTCCCCGAGCGGCGACGACTTCCACACGATGTGGATCGACCCGCACAATCCCCGACGCATGATCGTCGGCGCCGACCAGGGGGCGTCGGTCAGCGTGGACAACGGCCGGACCTGGTCGAGCTGGTACAACCAGCCGACGGCCCAGATCTACCACGTGGCGGTCGACAACAGTTTTCCCTACCGCATCTACGGCACCCAGCAGGATTCGGGCAGCATCGCGATCCCGAGCCGCAGCCACGACGGCTTCATCAGCAACCGCTCGTGGTTCACCACCGCCGGAGGCGAGGCCGGCTACGTGCTCCCCGATCCCCGCGATCCCAACATCGTCTACGGCTCGAGCATCGTCGGGAGCATCACGCGCGAGAATCTCCGCACCCGCCAGACGGTGAACATCTCCCCCTGGCCGGTCCCGGCCTACGGTGTCCCGCCCTGGCGGCTCCGTTACCGCTACCCGTTCAACACGCCGCTCGCGCTTTCGCCGCGCAACCCCGACATCCTCTACGTCGGCGCCCAAGTCGTCTTCCGCTCGACCGACCGGGGCGAGACTTGGCGCGTGATCAGCCCCGTCCTCACGGGCGCCCCCGCAAAACCCGCCCCCTGCCACGGTCCCGTCACCGTCTCCGACGCCACCGTCTGCGGCTACGGCGTGATCTACACGATCGATCCCTCCCCGATCCGCCCGGGCGAGATCTGGGTCGGCACCACCAACGGCCGGGTCTGGCTCACCCGCAACGGCGGGCGCCGCTGGCGGCTCGTCACCCCACGCGGGCTTCCGCGCTGGACCCGCATCGAATCGATCAGCCCCTCGCCGCGCCATCCCGGCGTCGCCTATCTCGCCGCGAACCGCCACCGACTGGACGATTTCCGACCCTACGTCTACCGCACCGACGACTACGGGCAACGCTGGATTCCGATCACCCGTGGTCTCGCCGCCCCGAACTACATCCACGTCGTGCGTGTCGATCCGCTGCGACCCGGACTTCTCTTCGCCGGAACCGAGAACGGCATCGCCGTCTCCTTTGACCGGGGGAAACTCTGGCAGTCCCTCGAGCTCAATCTCCCGACGACCTCGGTGCGCGACATCGCCTTCCACGGCCGCGCGCTCGTCGTCGCCACCCACGGCCGCGGCTTCTGGGTGCTGGACGACACGACCCCGCTCCTCGAGGCGCGCCCGGCGCTCCTCCGCCGACGCGTCACGCTGCTCCGCCCGGCTGTCGCCTACCGCCTGCGCCGCACCCTCTACCGGGGAGAACCCTTCCCGCCCGAGACCCCGCACGCCTCGAACCCCCCGACGGGGGCCGTTCTCTTCTACGTGATCGGCCGCCCCCGGCCCGGCGCGCACCTCACGCTCCGCCTCGAGACGCTCCACGGGCGAGTGCTCCGCACCGAAACGAGCACGATGCGGCCCCGCCCCGTTCCCAAGCCGCACTTCCCGCGCCTGTGGGTCGAACGACCGACCCGTCCGACCACCCACGCGGGGCTCAACACCTTCGTCTGGGATCTCCGGACAACACCGCCTCCGGCGCTTCACGGAGGCTACCAGGGCCCGGGTCTCTACCACGCCACCCCCATCACCCCACGCGGGGTCCTCGTCCCCCCCGGCCGCTACCGGGTGGTGGTGAGCTACGCCGGGGCACGTTCCCGCCGTGTCCTTATCGTCCGCCGCGATCCGCGGCTCACGGCACCGCGCGGCACGCTCCGTGCCGAGTACCGCTTTGCCCGCGCGCTCGCCCGCACGCTCGGGCGCACAACGCTTCTCGTGCGCGCCCTCGACCAACGTCTCGCCGCTCACCCGCCCAAGGCCCTGGCCCGCCGGCTGAACGCCCGGAGGCGTCTTGACGTTCGCCTCGAAGGCGAGCTCGGCTACCTCTACGGCCTCGTCCAGCAGGCCGACGCGGCGGCGACCGGCCCGGAGCGGAAGCTTTTCACCGAGATCCGCGTGCGCCTCACGCGTGCGGCGGGGAGCCCCGCCGCCCCGCACGTAACGCGGGCCCCCACGCGATGACGGTCCGCACGCGCTTTGCACCGAGCCCCACCGGCTACCTTCACCTCGGGGGTGCACGCACGGCCCTTTTCTCCTGGCTTTACGCCCGGCAGGCGGGGGGCCTCTTCCTCCTGCGCATCGAGGACACCGACCCCGAGCGTTCCGACCCGCGGTACAGCGCCGCGATCCTCGACGCCCTGCGCTGGCTCGGCCTCGACTGGGACGAGGGTCCGATCTACCAGAGCGCGCGCTTGGACCGTTACCGCGCGGTCGCGGAGGCGCTCGTCCAGTCCGGTCACGCCTACCGCTGCTACTGCACGCCCGAGGAGCTCGAGGCCATGCGGGCCGAGCAGACCGCCCGCGGACTCAAGCCCCGTTACGACGGCCGCTGCCGCACGCGCACCGCGCCGCGGTCCGGCGTCCGCCCGGTGGTCCGTTTCCGGACCCCCGAGGCGGGGGCGGTGGGGTTCACCGACCTCGTGCGCGGGCCGATCCGGTTCGAGAACGCCGAGCTCGACGATCTCGTGCTCCTGCGTTCGGACACGAGCCCCACCTACAACTTCGGGGTGGTCGTCGACGACCACGACATGGGGGTGTCGCACGTCGTCCGCGGGGACGATCACATCAACAACACCCCGCGCCAGATCCATCTCTTCGAAGCGCTCGG
>JAKAQQ010000144.1 GCA_021819635.1 Pseudomonadota bacterium | reverse complement strand
CCGATCTTGCCTCCACACGAAGCCATGTTTGGCAAGTTCAATGTGGATGTCGCTGTAAGCTGCAGAAACCCCTCTCGGGTGATGCTGTTCAGTGTCGGCAACGACGAGGTCGAACGCGATGGCGAACATCAGCCAGCCTCTGCCTCTGTGGGGTCGGCCTTGATGCGCGACGCGAGGTAATCAACTTCCTCGCCGGTGGTGAGAATGCGGATACGCATCAGCCAGTCACCTGCTGCCGCTGCGGCTTCAGCTTTGAGGACTTCGTAGGCTGGGCCATGAGCGCCGAATCGATGGAAGCGGCCGCCAAGGTCGGCAGTGCTCGGGGGTGTCAATTGTGGGGTACTCATGGCGTTCTCACGAGGGCGTGTATCGAGGCCGTCGTCATGCGCGATTCTACATCGAGGCTCATGCTGGTGGGCGTGCCGTGCTACCGCTACCCCAGCTTCTTCGCCCGATCCGTCGCCCGCGGATGGGCGTGCCGCAGCACCATCCGCAGTCGCGGTGACCGGTCACCTTCGCCAGTTCGTGTGCCTGCAGCACGTCCGCCAAGCGCGACGTGGCCTCATGCCGCAGGTCGTGGAACCGTACCCCATCAAGGCCCGCTCTTCCTGCCGCGCGCTCGAAGGCTTGCGTGACGCGGTCCGGCCGCAACCCGAACACCCGCCCGTCAATGCGCCTCGGCAACGCGCGCAGCGCGCCGAAGGCACGACCGGACAGCGGCACGTCACGCGCCTGCCCGTTCTTGGTATGCGGCAGATGCGCCGTGCACGCCGGCAGATCCACAGGCTCCCAACGCAGTGCACAGAATTCGCCCCGGCGCATGGCCGTCTCGACCGCCCGACGGATCAGCGCCACGAGTTCGGCCGAACCCGTGGCGGCGCAGATCGCATCGAGTTCAACATCACTCACGCATCGCGCGCGGGCGTTTTGAATGGCGGGCTTCTCCACCGCCAGAGCGGGGTTGACCAGGCCGGCCATGTTCCAGTCGCGCGCCGCCACGGCGTACACGTGCGAGAGAACCGCCAGGCGGCGTGCGATGGTGACCGCTGCGTATCCCGCTGCCTGCCACGCATCGCGCAGGGCCGCGACTTGGTGGCTGCCGATGCGCGCCAGGGCGAGGCGAGCAATCGGCTCATTGCGGAGGAAACGCACGACGCTTGCCTCTTTCACGGCGCCGCGCTTCTTGGCAGGGAGGAGAGGTCAAGCGCGCTGTATCCCGCAAGGCTCTGGTGGGGTTCCGGCGGAACGTGCGCCGACGGACCCGCCGCTCCGGCGGGTGCAGTCTGGCGCCGGTGATCGAACGGTTACGGCCCTACGTGCTCGGTTGAAAAGCCTCCTTCGGACGGGCGCAGACCCCAAGCATCTGGCGCGAGCGGGGTGAGTGGATGTGTCACCGGCTGCGGGCGATCCAGCTCAAGCAGTGGCGACGTGGCCCGACGATCTTCCGGGAGTTGCGGGCGCTGGGGGCATCCGTCGAGGGGGCGGCCATGGCGGCGGCGAGTCGTCGCCGCTGGTGGTACGACAGTCGTCAGGCTCTCAATGGCGTCCTGACCATCGGCCACTTTGATCGCCTCGGCAGGCCTCGCCTCACTTGACCTCAACGTCTCGAACCGCCCGGTGCGGACCCGCACGCCGGGTGGTGTGGCAGGGGAGCGGTCCTCACGGGCCGCCCCCTATGCCGATTCTGCCGCCGCCGCCCGGAGGAGGCGATTATGATGACGGAGAAGGACGCGGTAGTCAGCGCCTCCCGCGGGAGCGACACGCGCCTGTGGTGCGTTCCGGTGGAGACGTCTTTTCCCCGGACGACACCCTCTTCCTCGGGGCCAACCTCGAGGCCCTCGTCCGTGACGGAGCCCAACGGTGATCGATCGCGAATTCCTGACTCTTCTCGCCTGCCCCGTGTGCAAGGGACCCCTCGAACCCTCGGCCGGCCCCGAGGGCGGGGAAGAGCTCTCCTGCCGGCGCTGCGCCCTCGCCTACCCCGTCCGCGACGGGATCCCGATGCTCCTCCGCGAGGACGCCCGCCCGCTCGACCCCGCCGGAGACCCCGGGCGTGACTGAGGCCGTCGTCGTCGTCCCCGCCCGCTGGGCCTCGACGCGCTTTCCCGGCAAGGTCCTCCATCCCCTGGCCGGCCGCCCCATGCTGGCCTGGGTGGTCGAGGTCGCCCGCGCGAGCGGTGTCGGTCCGGTCGCGGTGGCGAGCGAAGCCCCCCCGGTGCTCGAGGCGGCGCGCGCCCTCGGGGTCGAGGCGGTGCCCACGGAGGCGACCCACGGTTGCGGCAGCGAGCGGGTGGCCGAGGCCGTGCGCCGCCTCGGGCTCGGGCCGGAGACCCTCGTCGTGAACCTCCAGGGCGACGAGCCGCTCATGCCGCCGGAGTATCTCCGTCTCGTGGTCGAGCGCCTCGCGCGCGAGCCCGACTGGGGTATCGCGACGCCCGCCGCCCCGCTTCACGACGCGGCCGAGTACCGAAGCCCCCACGTGGTGAAGGTCGTCACCGATCTCCGCGGGCGCGCGCTCTACTTCAGCCGCGCGCCCGTGCCCTGGAACCGCGACGCGGAGGGCGCCCGCCCGAGCGGCGGCGGGGCGCTTCGCCACCTGGGGCTCTACGCCTACCGCGCGGAGAGCCTTGCGGTCTGGGAGGAGAGCCCGCCGGCGCCGGCCGAGGAGGCCGAAAAACTCGAGCAGCTCCGGGCGCTCTGGGCCGGGGTCACGATCGGGGTCGTGCCCGTCCCCGAGCCCCCGCCCGGGCCCGCCGTCGATACCCCCGCCGACGCGGTCCGTGTCGAGGCCGTTCTCGCCGCGCGCCGGGGCTCCCGGGCCGCGCCCGTCAAACCCTCTCGGTTATACTGAAAAGACACCTCCGGTGGGACGGCGCGCGGGCACGAAACGTGCGCGTCCGCCCCCGCGGTGAGGACCCGGTTTCCGAGGAGTTCCCTCCATGAGCGGCATCATCGAAGACATCGAACGGGAAGTCCCGACGAACTTTCCGGCCTTCAAATCGGGCGACACCGTCGTCGTCCAGGTCCGTGTCCAGGAGGGCGAGCGCGTGCGTCTCCAGGCCTTCGAGGGGGTGGTGATCGCCCGCCGCCACCGGGGGCGCAACTCGTCGTTCACGGTGCGCAAGATCTCGCACGGCGAGGGGGTGGAACGCACCTTCCCGCTCGTGAGTCCCGCGATCGCCTCGGTCGAGGTCAAGCGCCGGGGCAAGGTACGGGCCTCCAAGCTCTACTACTTGCGCGGTCTCTCCGGCAAGGCCATGCGCATCCGCGAGGACGTCTGAGGGCGGTGCGGGCGGGAGCGGATCCGGGGCGGTTCCCGGCCCGACTCCGCGCCCGGGCGGCGCTTCTGGCTTGTCTCCTCGTCGCGGCGGGAGCCCGCGCGGCGGCTCTGCCCGCCCCCGTCCCGCCCCCGTTCTTCCCGCCCGCCCGGGCCGCCGAGGTCCGCGACCTCGTCCGCGCCGGGACTCCCGAACTCGCCTGGACGGTCCTCCGCCGGGAGGAGCCCACCGCCCTCCATCCCCGCGCGTGGAGCCTCTGGGTGCGCCTCGCCGTTCCACTCCTGGACGGCCTCGACCGACCGCGGCGCATTCTGGCCCTTCTTGCCGCCCCGCCCGCGGACGCCTCCGCGACTCTCGACGCCTGGGTCGTGCGCGCCCGCGCGCGCGCGTTCCTTGACCTCGGGGCCACGCGGAGCGCGCGGGCGCTCCTCCGGGTCTGGCTCTGGACCAACCCCCCGGCGGTGGCCGATCTAGATCG
>JAKAQQ010000143.1 GCA_021819635.1 Pseudomonadota bacterium | reverse complement strand
ATCTCGTTCCCCTCGAGGTCCTTCGGGATCCCCACCGCACCTTCCATCCGCACGCGCCCGAGGCCCTGGCCGCCCTCTGGTCCCCGTGGCCGTGGGACCGCTATCTCACGGAGCGGGCGCTCGCCCGCCTCCCCGCGCCGGTCAACGTCGCCCAGCCGGACTACGTCCGGGGTCTCGCGACGCTCCTCCGCGCGACCGACCCCGCCGTGCTTCGCCTCTATCTCGAGGTCCGACTCCTCGACGCCACCGCCCCTCTCCTCTTCGAGGATCTCGCCGAGGAACGCTTCGCCTACGTGCGCCGGCTCACCGGCCAGCCGCGCCTCAGACGGCGGGCCGAGCGGGTGGCCGCCGTGATCGAGGAGACGGCGGGCTTCGCTCTCGGACGTTTCTACTGCGCCCGCTACGTCCCTCCACGCGAGAAGGCACGCATCGAAGCCCTCTTCGACGCGCTGCGCCGGACGCTCGACGACCGCCTCGCGACGCTTCCCTGGCTTTCGCCCTCAGGCCGCGCCGAGGCGCGGCGGAAGCTCGCCGCGATGCGCGCCAAGCTCGCCTACCCCGAGCGCGGGCGGGATCAGAGCATGCTCCGTTTTGTCGAGGACGACTATCTCGCGAACATTCTCGAGGGCCGCGCGCAGGACGTGGCCTACGAGAGCGGCAAGATCGGGCAACCCGTCGACCCCGAGGAGTGGCACATGACCCCGCAGACGGTCAACGCCTACTACAGCCCGCCGCAGAACGAGATCGTCTTCCCGGCCGGCATCCTCGACCGCCCGTTCTTCGATCCCGAAGCCCCGGACGCCTACAACTACGGGGCTCTCGGCGCGGTAATCGGCCACGAAATGCTCCACGGTTTCGATGACCAGGGGCGGAAGTACGACGCCCGGGGCAACCTTCGCGACTGGTGGGAAAAGGAGGACCACCGCCGGTTTGCCGAGCACACCGCGCCTCTTCGCGAGGCTCTGGCCCGCGCGCCCCTCGAGGGAGGGCTCGCGCTCAACCCCGATCTCGTGCTCGGCGAGGCCCTGGCCGATCTCGGTGGGCTCGATCTCGCCCACGAGGCCTGGCGCCGGTTTGGAAGCCGGGAGGTAGGCCCGGGGCGCTTCGCGGGCGTCGACCCCGAACGCCTCTTCTTCTACGCGTTTGCCTTCCTCTGGGCCGGGGACATCCGCCCCGACGCCCTGCGTCTTCAGGTCGACGTCGACCCCCACCCCCCGAGCCGCGTGCGCGTCAACCTCACGACCACACGCCTCCGACCGTTCGCCCACGCCTTCGGGGTGGAAGGGGCGGGCGAACCCTTCACCCTCTGGTCGGGCGAGTGAACGCAACGGTCTGGCCCGCCGCCCGTCGGGATTCCGCCTCCCCCTCGTTGGCCACCCCGTGGGGGACGTGCCCGGTCGGGACGTCGTGCGCCCGGGCCCTCTCGCACCAGCCCGTCTGATCGTCGAAGTAAATGTCGGCGCCGAAGGCCCGGAGGAACGGCCCCTTGTCCCGGCCCCCGAGGAAGAGGGACTCGTCGATCCGGATACCCCACTCGCGAAGGGTACGGATCACCCGCTCGTGGGTGGGCGCGGCCCGCGCCGTGATGAGCGCCGTGCGCAGAGGGGCGCGGTCGGGAGGAAACTCGGCCTGGAGGCGCGAAAGGGCCGAGAGGAAGTTTTTGAAGGGTCCCCCGCTCAAGGGTTCGCGAGCTCGGGCCGTCTCGCTGGCGTTGAAGCGCTCGAGTCCCCCGGCCCGGTACTCGCGTTCGGCTTCGTCCGAGAAAAGCACCGCGTCGCCGTCGAACGCGAGACGCAGCGCCCCTCCGTCGTCCCCCCGGCCCGGAGGCGTCGGGAGGATGGTCGCCGCCGCCACGCCCTCGGCCAGCGTCCGCCGCACGTCCTCCTGGTTCGCCGAGAGGAAGAGATCGGCCGCGAAGGGTTCGACGTAGCGGGCGGTGCTCCCCCCTCCGGTGAAAACCGCCCGGGTGATGTCGAGTGCGTCATGACGGATGGAGTTGAACACGCGCAGGCCGGTGTCCGCGCTGTTGCGCGAGAGGAGAATCACTTCGACCCGGGGGGTCTCCGCCCCGTCGTTGAGGCGCAGGAGCTTCCGCACGAGGGCGTGGCCGGCTCCCGGAGGTAGGGGTTCGTTCTCGTGCGTGATCTGGTAACGCGCGTAGGCGTCGACCCCCTGCTCGAGAAACACACGGTGGCTCTCCTCAAGATCGAAGAGGGCGCGTGAAGAAACAGCGACGACGAGACCGGGAGGGGCGTCCATGCCCCGATCATAGCACCCGCGGTCCAGGCTCAGGACAGCGTCGCGAGATCGATCACGAAGCGGTAGCGGACATCGCCGCGGGCAAGCCGGTCGTAAGCCGCGTTGACGTCGGCAATCGCGATCCGCTCAATGTCCGCGGCAAGCCCGTGGCGGACGCTGAAGTCGAGCATCTCCTGAGTCTCTCGGATCCCCCCGATCAGGGAGCCCACCAGCCGGCGGCGGTTGGTGATGAGAGAGGACGCCGCCAAGGGTTCGGGACGGGGCGGAACACCCACGATCGCCATCGTGCCGTCACGGCGGAGAAGATCCAGGTAAGGCCCGTAGGCGTGGGGCGCGGAGACGGTGTCGAGGACGAGATCGAAACGCCCGGCGTGCTTGGCGAGCGAGCCGGGATCCTCGGTGACAACGAACTCGTGCGCCCCCAGGCGAAGCGCGTCCTCGCGCTTGCGGGCCGAATGGCTGAGCACCGTGACCTCGGCACCGAGCGCGCGGGCGTACTTGACGCCCATGTGCCCGAGCCCGCCCAACCCGAGGACGGCGACACGACGACCGGGAGCGGCTCCGAAGCGCTTGAGGGGAGAATAGGTCGTGATGCCGGCGCAGAGAAGGGGGGCGGCCGCGGCCGGATCCAAGCCCTTGGGGACGCGCAGCACGTAGTGCTCGTCGACCACAATGCGTTTCGAGTACCCGCCGTAGGTGGTCTTCTTCGTGCCACGCTCGGTCCCGTTGTAGGTCGTCACCATGCCCTCGAGGCAGAACTGCTCCTCCCCGTCACGGCAAGGCTCGCACCGACGGCAGGAATCGACGAAGCAACCCACCCCCGCCCGCTCGCCCACCTTCCAGGATGTGACCTCGGAGCCCGCCGCGACCACGCGGCCCACGATCTCGTGCCCCGGGACGATGGGGTAGCGGCTGTGGCTCCACTCGTCGCGCACGAGATGAAGATCGGTGTGGCAGATCCCGCAGTAATCGATGTCGATCACGAGGTCGTGCGGACCGGGGTCGCGGCGCTCAATCGCGAAGGGAGCCAGCGGGCTCGTGGCGGAGGAAGCGGCGTAGGCAGGAACGGAAGAAGGCATCGGGGGCCTCCGGGCAGGGACCAAGGGAACACCTCCATGATAATCCCCTCCGGGGAACGCCCGATCTCAGAACTCGAAGCCCCCACCCACACCCACGAAATTCTCGAAGCCGAGACTCCCGCTGATGCGGTGACCGAAGCGGACGTCGAGCTCGACGTGCGGGGCGGGAAGATACTGGAAGCCCCCGTCCCAAGCAAACCCCTCCCCCGCCCCGGGCGCCGTCTGGGTCTCGCCGAAAACCTCGGTGTAAAGCTGGTAGCGGTTGCCCCACGCGTAACTGAGATCCCCGTCCGGATTGAAACTCGTGTAGCGCGCGCCGCCCGCGCCCGTCGGCAGCGTCTCCGAACTCACCCCGAGCTCGAGTTCGACCCCAAACCCGTACGGCAAGCTGCAGCTCAGAAGCGCGTTGGTGGCAAAACCCGCCC
>JAKAQQ010000142.1 GCA_021819635.1 Pseudomonadota bacterium | reverse complement strand
TCCGATCTTCTCGTGCTGCCGGCGTTCGTACTCCGCCTTCTTCTCGGCGATGAGGGCGCGCTGGGCCTCGTCCGGCTCGCGCGGCTGCATGAGGCCGATCTCGATGAGGTGGCGTTCGAGGGTGGTCCCGATCTCGGCGATGAGCGACGGCATGAAGCGCCCCCCGGGTTTCCAGTAGCCGCCGCGCGGATCGAAGACTTCCTGAAGCTCGTCGACGAGGAAGGTGACGTCTCCACCCTTGCGGAAGACGGCCGAGATGATGCGGGTGAGGGCCACGATCCACTGGAAGTGGTCGAGGTTCTTCGAGTTGATGAAGATCTCGAAGGGGCGCCGTGTCTCGTGCGGGGTGCCTTCGTTGAGGACGATGTCGTTGATTGTGATGTAGAGCGCGTGGTCGGCGACGGGAGGCTTGATCTTGTAGGTCGTGCCGATGAGCGCTTCGGGCCGTTCGAGTTTCTCGTGCATGCGCACGACGTTGTCCTCGACCGCGACCGCGACGGGGTGCGGGACCGCGGCCGCGTGGCCGTCCTCCGGCGGGCGGCTCGTGACGGTCAT
Organism: Pseudomonadota bacterium; assembly: GCA_021819635.1. Taxonomy (GTDB): domain Bacteria; phylum Pseudomonadota; class Gammaproteobacteria; order JAKAQQ01; family JAKAQQ01; genus JAKAQQ01. The sequence continues at coordinate 3,215 of JAKAQQ010000142.1, read as the reverse complement.
GTCGACGATGGTCTTTTCGATGCGGATCACGGGCGTTTCCTCCGGGTCACCATTTGCCGTAGTAGCCCTCTTTGAGGGCGTCGTAGAGATTGGCGGCGGTGTGGACCTCGCCGTCGTAGAACACCTCCTCGTCGCCGCGGGCCTCGACGCGTCGTCCGTCCTCGAGGACAAAGGTGTAGACGGTGCGGGCCAGGTCCTCCTGGCGGACGAGGACCCCTTGGAACGCCTCGGGGTTGAAGCGGAAGGTCGTGCAGCCCTTGAGCCCGGCCTCGTAGGCCTCGAGGTAAATGTCCTTGAAGGCCTCGAACGGGCAGTCCGTGGGGACGTTGACCGTTTTCGAGATCGAGGAGTCGATCCAGCGCTGGGCGGCGGCCTGCATGACGACGTGTTCGTGCGGGGTGATGTTGCTCGAGGCGACGAAGCTCGGCGGGAGGCGGTGGCGCCCGGCTTCGGTCTCGGGGTCGGCCTCGGGGTCGACGAGGGTGCGGTAGGCGAGAAGCTCGTAGGAGTAGACGTCCACCCGCTCCTTCGTCTTGCGGCCTTCGCGGATGATGTTGCGGAAGTAGTGGTGGGCAAAACTCGGTTCGATGCCGTTCGAGGCGTTGTTGGCGAGCGCGAGCGAGATCGTTCCGGTGGGGGCGATCGACGTGTGGTGCGTGAAGCGCGCGCCGGTCTCGGCGAGCGCCGTGACGAGATCGGGGCGGATCTCGGCGAGCCGCTGGAGGTAGCGGCTGTAGCGGGCGTGGAGCACGCGCCCGGGCAGGCGGTCGCCGGCCTTGTGCCCGTCGCGGGCGAGCTCCGGTCGGAGCGCCAGCATCTCGGGGGTGATCTCGAACTCTTCCTCGAGGATCGGGGCCGGGCCTTTCTCGCGGGCCAGGGCGACGGCCTCCTCCCAGCCGACGACCGCCATCTCGCGGGCGACCTCCTCGGTGAAGCGGGCGGCGTCCGGCGCGCCGTAGCGAAGACCGAGGAGCACGAGGGCGGAGCCGAGGCCGAGGAAGCCCATGCCGTGGCGCCTCTTGCGGACGATCTCGCGCCGCTGCCGTTCGAGCGGGAGCCCGTTGATCTCGACGACGTTGTCGAGCATGCGGGTGAAGACGCGCACCACCTCCCGGTAGGTGTCCCAGTCGAAGCGGGCCGCGGGCGTGAAGGGGTCGCGGACGAAGGACGTCAGGTTCACCGAGCCCAGGAGGCACGACCCGTAGGGCGGCAGCGGCTGCTCGCCGCAGGGGTTGGTGGCGCGGATGTCCTCGCACCACCAGTTGTTGTTGAACGCGTTGACCCGGTCGATGAGGATGAAGCCCGGTTCCGCGTAGTCGTAGGTCGAGCGCATGATCTCGTCCCACAGATGGCGGGCCGGGACGCGTTTGTAGATCTTGCAGGCCACCCGGCCCTGGGCGTCGGTGACGTAGCCCTCCTGAAGGGGCCCGTGCCGCCAGATCACCTGGGCGGGATCGTGCACGTCGAGACCGTTGATCCGCGCCTCGCGCGGGTCCAGGGGGTAGGCAAGCGGCCAGAGGGCGTCGCTCTTCACCGCCTCCATGAACGCCTCGCTCACGAGCAGCGACAGGTTGAACTGGCGGAGGCGGCCGTTTTCACGCTTGGCGCGGACGAAATCAAGCACGTCGGGGTGGCCGACGTCAAAGGTGCCCATCTGCGCGCCCCGCCGCCCCCCCGCCGAGGAGACGGTGAAGCACATCCGGTCGTAGATGTCCATGAACGAGAGGGGTCCGGAGGTGTACGAGCCGGCGCCGGCGACGTAGGCCCCGCGCGGGCGCAGGGTCGAGAACTCGTAGCCGATGCCGCATCCGGCCTTGAGCGTGAGCCCCGCCTCGTGCACCTTCGCGAGGATGTCGTTCATCGAGTCGCGGATCGTCCCGGAGACCGTGCAGTTGATCGTTGATGTTGCCGGCTTGTACTCGAGGGCCCCGGCGTTCGAGACGATGCGCCCGGCGGGGATGGCCCCCTCGCGCAACGCCCAGAGGAACGTCTCCTGCCAGCGGGCGCGCTCGGCGGGCGCCTCGACCTCGGCCAGGACCCGCGCGATGCGCGCGTAGGTGTCGTCGATCGACGCGTCGATCGGTGCCCCGTGTTTGTCCTTGAGGCGGTACTTCTTGTCCCAGATGTCCAGGGAGGCGACCTGGACGGGGACCGTGTCACGGGGGGCGTCGGCCGGGGAAGGAACGGGCTTCATCGGGAGACCTCGCGGGCGGTTTTCTTGTCGTCGGTTGGGGGCCCTACCGGTAGGGGTACCGGTCGCACTTCAGGCCCAGCCTTAGGGTAGCGCCCTTCCCGCCGCCGGTCAAGGGCGCCGGTGGACTTCCGCCCGGGCAAGGGGTTTCGGGGCCGGCCGGGGGCGGCGGACGGCGCGGCGCGCGCGCGGGGGATCTTGAAACCCTGCCGCCCCAACCCCAGCGTGAGGGTGGGAGAGGCGGATCGTTCCGCCCCGGCCCGCCCTGTGAAACCGAGTTGTCAGGAGGTGAAATCCCATGGCCCTGGTTCGTTACGACACCTGGTATCCGGCCGCCACGATCGAGAAAGATCTCGGCCAGTTCATGAACCGTCTGCGCGAGCAGCTCGAGGACGTAAGCGTGGTCAACACGGAGTGGGTGCCGCTCGTCGACGTCAAGGAAGAGAAGGACCGCTTCGTGATCCGCGCCGACATTCCGGGCGTGGACCCGAAGAACATCGAGGTGACGATGGAAAACGGCGCGCTCAGCATCCGCGGCGAGCGCACGTGCGAATCCGTGGAGGAACGCGAGAAGTACCACCGCATGGAGCGGGTCACCGGCGTCTTCCACCGCCGTTTCGCGCTCCCGGAGACCGCCAACCCCGAGGGCATCCAGGCCCGCGGGCGCGACGGGGTCCTCGAGATCACGATCCCGAAGCACGAAAAACTGCGCCCGCGCCGCATCACGGTCGAATCCTGATCCGTGACGCGCGGCCGCCGCGCCTCCGTGCCGCCGCCTTGCCCGGGGGAACTCCCCCGGGGGGGCGGCGGTCTTAGCCGACGTCCTCTCCCCGACTGTACCGTGGCGGGCGGGGGGACGTCGTTCGGTCCCTGACTCCGGAGTCCCGCCCATGAAGCGCTGGTCCCTCACCGCCCTTGTCCTCGTTGTCCTCCTCACGGCCGTGAACGTCGCCCTGACCCTGGGCGCCCAGGCCCCGGCGCGCGCCGCCCCGGGGGCGCGCGCGCTCATGCCGGTTTTCCGCGA
>JAKAQQ010000141.1 GCA_021819635.1 Pseudomonadota bacterium | reverse complement strand
ATCTATGGCGGCGAAGCGGTTGATTTTGATCTTGGGGAGCTGGGGGGGCATGGGTCAACCTTGTGGGCAACAATCGAAAAGACGAGGGAAACTCAGGGGAGTGAAATGAGGAACGAGTAGTGGTCCCAAAAAAGCTTGAAGCCCGTGACGAGCTGGTCCAGGGCGGAGGGGTTGGACCCAAGGGGCGCGGTCAGTCCGATGATGGCGGCGACCGTGACGATGAGGATCACGATGTACTCGACGTACGCCTGACCGCGCAAGAATCTCGCGGCGGTGAGGGGAGCCGGTGTCGCCCCCCCGCCGCGGCCCGCGTGCCCCCGTCTCACTCTCATGGCCGGATCACCTCCGTCAGGACGATCGAGGTCGTCCCGCCGGACGAACCCTTCTCGACCACGCAGTGAAGGAAACGCCGCCCTTTCTGGAAATCCATGACGGCGGTGCGCCGCCCGTCGGGCGCGCGCCCGCGGACCGCCTGGACCACGCTCCACCCCGCACGCTTGAGGCCGTGGGTGTAGTGGCGAACCGCGGCGATCAGGGACCCGTGCGTCGTGAGCACCCAGGTCCGTCCGATCTTTCCGCCGTCGTCGCTCGAATCGTGCAGGAGGATCCGCGCCCCCGCCGGAGCGAAGACCGCGGGCGGTCTCCGAAGAGGCCGCACGTCCGCCGTGTTGCTGACGCCCAGGAATCCTCGGGATCCGAAGCGGGCACGCCCGAGCTGCACCGTGAAGAAACAAGAGCCCTCTTTGTGGGCAATCACCTTCCACGGGCCGACCGGATAGACCAGGTAACGGGGCTCGCCGTGAAGATTCGTCCACTTCTTCCGGTACCAGTCGATCACGGCGCGGCGCGGGCGCGGGCTCGCCAGGGTCAGCACCGTCATCGGAAGCCCGTCGAGACGGATCCGCCGCGCCACGAGACTGACCCTGGCCCCGGCCGGGACCGGGGGCCGGGGGCAGCCGATGTGCCGGGGGGGGGCGGCCAGGAGAAGACCGGGGAAGAGGCCCGCCCCCACAAGCAGCAGGAGGCGGCGCGCGGGGGCGCTCCGACCGGAGATCGGGGAAACAGGGGCGCTCCGGGCGCGCGTCACGGCGGGCAACCCGAGGGGTTCTGGAGGCGGTCGCACGGGAGCTCGGTGGGCAGGTTGGTCACGATGTGGGGCACGTTGAGCCCCGCGAGGTCCGGAACCACCGCCGATCCGGCGGTCAGGATTGGCTGCAGCTTCGAGACGAGCGAGGTCAGAAGCGTGCCCTGGATCTGCGAGTACACGTAGGACGAATTGGGGGCGCTCTCCACATCGGACATGAGGGCCGTGGTGGCGGTGAAGGTCAGAGGGTTGTTGACGTAGAGCTTGAGATCGTGTCCCATGAACGAGCCGAGCGAACCCGGAAGGGTCGCGGAGGCCCCGACCGTCGCGCTGAAATAGCCGTTCGTGTTCCACTGGAAGCCCGTCACGTGCCCCACCCCGGCGAAGAGCTGCCCCGCCGTCTGGTCGGAGAGAAACGGGCTCGACGACTGCGAGACCGTCGGGGCGATGTCGGACGCTTGGGTGAGGAAGGGTTCCGGCGTCGCCCCCGCCCCTCCCGCCATCACGTTGTCGTCCGTCCAGAGGGAGAGCGGCGCGTAGTTGGCCGTGGAGTTCTGGCTGTTCGAGAACGAGGTATCCACCCCGTTCTGGCTGTAGAAACGCATCACGGCGTTGGCCCCGAGGGTCGCGTCCGGAAGGTTGGCAAACGTCGCGCCCCGGACCGATCCCTGGTTGCTCGTGATCGTTCGCTGGAAGGCCACGTACCGGGCGGCCTCGAGCGTCGTCATCTTGAGATCGATCAGCTTGCCCACGAGCGCCAGGAGGAGGAAAAGCGGGACCAAAAGGAAGCCCGCGGCGATGACCACTTCCGCGAGGGCTTGCCCGGAGGTTCGACACCGCTGCGGCGAGCGGGCGGAGGGTCGGCGAACCATCTCAGAGCCCTCCTTGCTGGGCGGCCGCGCCCTCGCGGAAGCCCGTCGGCACGGGCACGAGGTGCGCTTCCCAATAGGGGTTGAAGAGACTTCCGTAGACGACGTAGCCTCCGAGTTGCCATGCGCTCTGGGGACGGGCGAAGTAGGCGTCGGAGGACGAAACCGCCTCGAGGGCCCCGTTCGCCTCGTGGTCGTTGAGGCGGAGGACGGGAATGGGCCCCTTCTGGGTCGTCCCGGCGGGGGCGCCGAGCGGGGAACCGAGTTGAGCCGAGTTCGCGCTCGTGTCGACGGTCGTCCCCTGTTGGCTCACGAGGAAGGTGAGGGTGGGCGACTGGGCGTCGGCGCTCTGGAGGTTCGCAACGTCGTTGTAGGGCTGGAGTCCGCTGTACGTCCCGACCTTGTACTGGGTCGACCAGGACACGCCCTGGCCGGTGTACGCGTAATCGCTGTCGTAGAAGTTCGGGAAGCTCAACGGGATCGGGAGAGGCACGTCGCCCACAGGCGTGGGAATCTCGATCACGCAGACCCCCCCGGTGAGAAACACCGTCGCGTCGCTCGCCGTCCAGTTGTTGTTGTTCGCCGAGAGCGTGGTGTAGAGATAGGGATTCCGATTGAAGGGGTCGACGCCGTAGAGGGCCCCGATGGAGGCGAACCCGTCGCCGTCGCCGAGGCACGTCCCGGCCCACAGAAACGGGAAGGGCGGGGCCTCGATGTAATCGTTGGCCCCCGAGCGGTGCGTCGAGAACGCGTCCCGATCCGCCATGACCACCTCGTGGAAACGGTTCTGCGGGTCGTTCTGCTGGTTGAGCGGAGTGTAGCGCGTGGTGAAATTCCTGGTCTGGAGAAGATCGAGGGACATCGTCCCGATCCCGAGCGGGGACTGGATCTGGGCGTTGGCATCGTTGGCGTGAAGGATGCCGATCAAGGGACCGGTGTTGGCCAAGGATCCCCCGAGATCAAGCAGAAGAGTGTCGTGGTAGGCGAGTTCCGCGTCCGACATGACGCGCACGACCGCGTTCATGGCATCGACCAGGGCGGGGCCGGCGTCCTTGAGTGCCGTGTAGAGCGCCTTCGAGAGAGGGCCGTAAGCTTTTCTCAACCCCGAGGTGCCGCTGCTTCCCTCAAAAACGAACTTGAGAAAATCGATGTCGTCGGTCAGCGGCTGGTACGCTCCGCAGGACGTCGGGGCCGAAGGGAGGACGAAGTAACACTCGGCGTCCGTGGGAAAACTCCCGCAGTTCTGGTTGTAGATGGTGCAGTAGTAGCGGCTCCAGGACGCGAGCCCCACCACCTGGGCGATGGCCACCTGGTTGGCCACCATGCCGCGGTTGAGGTAGGCGGAGAAGTTGTCGTCGCGCGCCACCATGACGGCGGCGCTGTAGGCGGTCGCGTCGGCGGCGTTCTGAAGCTCCATCTTGGTCGAGGTCAGCTGGCCGACGTTGTAAAGGATGAGGGCACCGATCAGGAGGACGACGATCAAGAGAAGGACGAGCACGGTGGCCTGCCCCTGTATCGATCGCGGACACATTGCCGAACGGCGCATGCCCTCTCCCCTCACGAATCAGTCAGCCCGGGGAATCATCCCCTCGGACAGAATCCCCCCCAGACACGCGGATCCCGGACAGGTTTCCGTGCCCGACGCGGTGGGCGTCTCGCAAGAAACCCGCGGCGACCGCTTCGGGTTCGACCGCCCGGTCCCACTCCCGAGGGATGGAAAGAGGAGGCGACACCCGGACGTGCGGGGCTCGCCTCCTCTCCCGGTCCCAATTACTGCCCGATGGCCTTGGAGCCGTTGTTGTAGGTACCAAGATTGTCTTGGTCTGTACCTAGATCGGAA
>JAKAQQ010000140.1 GCA_021819635.1 Pseudomonadota bacterium | reverse complement strand
GTTCCACCGCCGAGGAGGCGAACCGATGTACGTCGTCCTGAAACCCCGGATTGACCCCGCGCTTCGCGAGAGTTTCCTCCGCGAGGCCGCCGAACGGGGGCTTACCGCGATCCCGCTCCCCGGCCTCGAGGGTCGGGCCCTCGCCCTCGTCGGCCCGGCGGCGGCGGCCGAGGCCCTCGCCGGCCACGCCGCGGTCGAGGAGACCGTCGAGGACGAACGTCCCTACAAGAAGGTCGGACGGGGGCTGCACCCGCACGACACCCTCGTCACCCTCGGGAGCCACGCCTTGGGCGGCGAGGACGTCCTCGTCGTCGCCGGCCCCTGCGCCGTCGAGACCCCCGAGCAGATGCGCGCCGCGGCCGAGGCGGTGCGCGCGGGCGGGGCCCACGGTCTGCGCGGCGGGGCTTTCAAGCCGCGCACGAGCCCCTACAGCTTTCAGGGCCACGGGGTCGAAGGCGTGCGTCTCCTCGCCGAGGTGGCGCGCGCCGTGGGGCTTCCGGTCGTCACCGAGATTCTCGATCCGCGCGATCTCGAGGCCATGCTGCCCTACGTCGACGTCCTGCAGATCGGCGCCCGGAACATGCAGAACTTCACGCTGCTCAAGGCGGTGGGCGGTCAACCCAAACCGGTGCTGCTCAAACGGGGACTCTCCGCCACCCTCGAGGAGTTTCTTCTCGCCGCCGAGTACGTCATCGACGCCGGCAACGAACGCATCGTGCTCTGCGAACGAGGCATCCGCACCTTCGAGACCGCGACACGCAACACCCTCGATCTCAACGCCGTTCCCTGGCTCAAGCAGCGGAGCCACCTCCCGGTCGTCGTCGACCCCTCGCACGCGACGGGGCTCCGCGAACTCGTCGCCCCGATGAGCAAGGCCGCCCTCGCCGCCGGGGCCGACGGTCTTCTCATCGAAGTCCACCCCGATCCGTCGCGCGCCTGGTCCGACGGGCGGCAGTCGCTCGACCCCCCCGCCTTCGCCCGCCTGATGAACGATCTCCGGCCTCTTGCCGCCGCCCTCGGACGCCGCCTGCCGTGACCCCCTCCGCCCCCGTCACCGTCCTTCGCAAACGCCTCGCCCTCGATCCGGACCCCTACGCGCTCTTTCGCGCTTGGCGCACAGCGCACCCCGAGGCCGACGGCCTGGCCCTCTTCGAGAGCGCCGACACGAGCGGCGGGCGGCCCACCAAGAGCCTCCTCTACACCGGCGCCGCCCTGCGTGTCGAGGCCCGTGGACGCACCCTCACCTGCACCGCCTGCGGCCGCGGCGGACGTTTCGTCCTCGCCCACCTCGAGGCGCGGCTCGGCGCCTTGCCCCACCGGCGGGAGGGTGACGTTCTCACCGTCACGACCCCCCCGCCGCCCGCCACCGAGGACGAGGAGACGCGGCTCCGGGCCCCGGGCCTCTTCGACCCCCTGCGGGCGCTCCTGGCCGACTGGGAGCCCGCCAGCGAGCGCGGGACGATCCATCTCCACGGACTCTTCGCCTACGACCTCGTCGACGCCTTCGAAACCCTTCCCCCCCGCGCGGAGACGGGCCCGGACACGCCGGACCTCGTGCTTCACCTTGCCGACGGCTTCGTCCTGATCGACCACACCCACGGCACGGCGAGCGTCCACGCCCTCCTCTTCGGTCCCGCGGGCGAAGAGGACAGCCTCGAGGCGCGCCGCCGCGTGCAGGAGCTTGCCACGCTCCTCGAGCGCACCGCGCCGCGATCGGAGTCGCCGCCCCCTCCCGCCGAGGGCCGCGGGGAGGCGGAGACCGTCCGCCCGCTCCTCGACGACGAGGCCTTTGCCGCCCTCGTCGCGCGCCTCAAGGAACACGTGCGCGCGGGCGACGTCTTCCAGGTCGTCCCCTCACGCGCCTTCGTCCAGCCCGCCCCCGACCCGCTTGTGGCCTACCGGGCGCTGCGCGCGCGCAACCCGAGCCCGTACATGTTTTTCGTCGAACTCCCGGGAGCCGTCCTCTTCGGGGCCTCGCCCGAGAGCGCGCTCACCGTCGAGGGGCGGACGGGTCGGGTGGCGATCACCCCGATCGCCGGCACACGTCCGCGCGGGCGCCGGCCCGACGGCACTCCCGACCCCGAGCGCGACACACGCCTCGAACTCGAGCTCCGCCTGAGCGAGAAGGAACTGGCCGAACACAACATGCTCGTGGACCTCGCGCGCAACGACGTCGCCCGTGTCTCCGCCCCCGGCACACGGCGGGTGACGGACCTCCTGCGCGTCGAGCGCTACGCCCACGTGATGCACCTCGTCTCGCGCGTCGAGGGCCGGCTTGCCGACGGTCTCGACGCGCTTCACGCCACCCAGGCCTCGCTCAACATGGGCACCCTCACCGGGGCCCCCAAGCTCAAGGCGATGGAACTTCTCCGTCGCTGCGAGCCTACCCGGCGCGGGCCCTACGGCGGGGCCGTGGGCTACCTCACGGCGGCGGGCGACATGGACACCGCCATCGTGATCCGCTCGGCCTACGTCGCCCGGGGACTCGCCACCGTCCAGGCCGGCGCCGGCGTCGTTGCCGACTCCGACCCGCGGCTCGAAGCCGAGGAAACCCGCCACAAGGCGCGGGCGGTCCTCGAAGCCCTTGCCGCCGCCTCCGGAGACGCCCCGTGACCGACACCGCCCACGTCCTGCTTCTCGACAATCACGATTCCTTCACCTACAACCTGCGCGAAGCCTTCCGCGCCGAGGGGGCGACGGTGGAAGTCTGGCGCAACGACGCCCCCCTCGGGCGCATCGAGGAGCGTCTCGCCAGTCCCGAAGTCACGCTCCTGGCGCTCTCGCCCGGGCCCGGACACCCCGACGAAGCGGGGGTGATGCCCGAAATCCTGCGCCGCCACGCGGGCCGGCTGCCTGTCCTCGGCATCTGCCTTGGGCATCAGGCGATGGCCGCGGCCCTCGGAGGGGCGGTGGGACGCGCCCCGCGCCTCGTGCACGGACGGGCCACCCCGGTCGTCCACGACGGACACCCGCTCTTCGCCGGCGTGCCCTCCCCCTTCGCGGCCGGCCGCTACCACTCGCTCGCCGTCACCGCCGTCCCGCCGGGCTTTGCGGTGCTCGCACAGACGGACGGAGGCGAGGAGACGGTTCCGATGGCCATGCTCGACCCCGACCGTGGTCTCCTCGGGTTCCAGTTCCACCCCGAGTCGGTCCTCACGCCCGCGGGCCCCGTCCTCCTCGCCCGGGCGCTCGTCTGGGCGCGCGCCTGGGGAGCAGGGAAACGATGAACCCCGCGCCTCTTCTCGAGCGCCTGCTCGGGCGAGACGATCTCTCCTCCGCCGACATCGACGCTCTCGTCGACGCCCTGGTCGAGGGAAAGCTCGCGCCGGAAGCGCTCGCCGCCCTCCTCGTCGCCTGGCGGGCGAAGGGCGAGACGGCCGCCGAGATTGCGGCCACCGCCGCGGCTCTCCGCCGCCACGCGCGCCCCTTCCCCGCCCCCGCGGGGCTCTACGCGGATTGCTGTGGGACGGGCGGCGACGGCACCCGCAGCCTCAACGTCTCCACGGCCGTGGCCTTCGTGGCCGCCGGCGCGGGCCTCCCCATGGTCAAGCACGGCAACCGCGCCGTCTCCTCGTCCTCGGGCTCGGCCGACGTCTGCCGCAGCCTCGGGGTGCCCACCGAGCTCGACCCGGAAGACGGCCGTCGCCTCCTCGAGGCGAGCGGCTTCGTCTTTCTCCTCGCCCCTCTCTATCACCCGGGGACGGCGCACGCCATGCCGGTGCGCCGCGCGCTCGGCGTGCGCACCGTCTTCAACCTTCTCGGCCCGCTCACCAACCCCGCGGCCCCGCCCGTCCAG
>JAKAQQ010000139.1 GCA_021819635.1 Pseudomonadota bacterium | reverse complement strand
TCCGATCTCGATCTTGAGGTCTGGCTTCCGTCGCAGAAGCGCTACCGGGAGATTTCCTCGTGCAGCAACTTCCGTGATTTCCAGGCGCGCCGCCTCGGGATTCGTTGCCGCACCGGGAAGCAGCGGGTCCCGGCCCACACGCTCAACGGCTCGGGACTGGCCGTCGGCCGCACGCTCGTCGCCCTGCTCGAAAATTTCCAGGATGAGGCGGGCGCGATCCATCTTCCCCCGGCCCTCGTGCCCTACATGGCGGGGGAAACGGTGATCCGCCCGGGGCCGGGGGCCTCGTCGTGACGCACCCGCGTGCCGGCGAGACCGCCCGCGCCGAGGATCTCGTCGATCCGGTCGGGCTTCTTCGCGCCTACTACGATCGGCGGCCCGACGTCGCCCGCGCGGGGGAGAAGGTGATGTTTGGGACCTCCGGCCACCGGGGCTCGTCCCTGGACGGAACGTTCAACGAGGCGCACATCCTGGCCATCACCCAGGCCGTCTGCCGGGTTCGCCGCGAGGACGGGGTGGACGGGCCTCTTTTCCTCGGCGTCGATACTCACGCCCTCTCGACGCCGGCGGCCGCGACCGCGCTCGAGGTCCTCGCCGCGAACGGCGTGACGGTCTTCCTCGACGCCCATGACGGGCCGACGCCCACACCGGTCGTCTGCCACGCCGTTCTTGCGTACAACCGCGGGCGCCGCGCGGGGCTTGCGGACGGTCTTGCCGTGACCCCGTCGCACAATCCCCCCGAGGACGGAGGGTTCAAGTACCACACGACGCACGGCGGCGTGGCCGGCAACGGGCTCACGGATCGGATCGGACACGAGGCCAACCGCCTGCTCGAGACGGCGCTCAAGGACGTTCGCCGTGTTCCCCACGCGCGCGCGCTCGCGGCCTCCACCACCCGGCGTCACGACTACCTCGGCACGTACGTCGACGATCTCGGCTCGGTCCTGGATCTCGATCTTGTCCGGGCTTCGGGGTTGCGCCTCGCCGTTGACCCCATGGGCGGGGCCGGCGTGTACTACTGGGCGCGCATCGCCGATCGCTACGGTCTCGACCTCGACATCGTGAGCGAAACGGTCGATCCCACCTTCCGTTTCATGTCGCTTGATCACGACGGGCGAATCCGGCTCGACCCATCCTCCCCCTACGCGATGCGGCGTCTTCTGGAACACAAGGGGCGATACGACGTGGCGTTTGCCTGCGACACCGATCATGACCGCCACGGCATCGTCGTGCCCGGGCTGGGGCTCATGGTCGCCAACCGTTTCGTGACCGTCGCGGCGGATTACCTGCTCGCCACGCGCCCCGACTGGCCCCCCGCGGCCGCCGTCGGCACGACCGTGGCGACGACACGGGCCCTGGCCCGTGTGGCCACCCACCGGGGGCGGGCCGTCTACGAAACCCCCGTCGGTTTCAAGTGGTTTGCCGAGGGACTGTTCGACGCGAGTCTTGCCTTCGGCGGAGAGGAAAGCGCCGGGGCGAGTTTCCTCCGCCGCGACGGGTCGGTCTGGACGACCGACAAGGACGGGATTGCGGCCTCGCTCCTCGCCGCCGAGATGACCGCGCGACGCGGGCGTGACCCCGCGGCTCTCTACCGGGATCTCGCTCCCGTGCACGGCTCGCCGGTCGGCCGGAGGTGGGAGTTCGAGCTTGGCGTCTCGGGTCGGGAGCGCCTCCTCTCCCTGCGGCCGGAGGAGTGCCGGCTGGAGGAACTCGGCGGGGAGTCCGTCCGCCGTGTCCTGACCCACGCCCCGGGAAACGGCGCGCCCATCGGTGGCCTCAAGATCGAAACGGACACGTCGTGGTTGCTCGTGCGCCCCTCGGGGACCGAGCGGGTCTGCAAGATCTACGCCGAGGTCGAGGGAGGGGAGGAGCGACTGGAACCGCTCCACGCGGCGGCTCTTGAGTTTCTGGGGGAGCTTCTCTGAGAACCACGCCGGCGAATTACACAGGCGGGACCGCATCCCCGGGCTCAGGGCCGGCAGGAACGCGGGCCCGCGCATGGCTCTTGACCTCAAGGTCACCGGCAAGGGCAACCCCTTCGTCATTTTGGGAGAGCCGCACCTCACGCCCGTTTGACAAGACGACAACGCGGCGGATCGCTGTGAAGGGCATCAACCCCAGGGGCGATGATGTCGTGAAGGATCTCCGCGTGCTGTCGCCTGATCGTCGACGGTCGCACGACTTGGGGCGAGCGTGAAGGTATGGTAAATTGACCCATTGATCGAGGAGCCTGGGATGATGGTAAGACGCATGCCCAAACGGCTCAACAAAGAACCGCTCTTAGAGGTCGTTTGGGAAATCCGTTTCGGCTCTGATAGTGACATGCCGGTGGGTGAGATGCTGCCCGGCATGCTGTACCAGTCTTTGCGGGATCGCTATCCCGCCACGGTTCGGCTGCCTACAGCCGATATCCCCCGTCCTCTCGCCCGGCAGAACGAGGGGCTGCGTTACGTGCCAACAGTCCGCATGGACGGCCCGTCCGGCACGCCGTTCGCCCTTCAGATAGGAGACCGGGTGGTTTCTTTGAGCAACCGCAGGCCGTACGGCGGTTGGGAGGAGTTCTCCCGACGTGTCCGCGAGCTTGCTCAACTGTTGAGTTCAACCGGACTTGTCCAGAAACCGGAACGTTTTTCTCTCAAACATATTGATTTGATAGAGCTCGATCCGCCGCCTTCGTTGGCCGGCCTGCAGGTATCACTGATGGCTGCCGGCCACGATTTGGGCAACCGACCGGTGCAATTGCACACCGAGATCAAGGACGACCCGTTCGTTCATATCCTGCAGGTGGCAAGTCCGGTTCATGTAACGATCGGTGGCCAGGAACGGCGCCAAGGCACGCTGGTCGAGATCGACACCATTCGTCCCGTGGCTGATGATTTTTGGAGCACGTTGGATGAGAGACTCAACGAAGCGCACGATCGGTCGAAGCGGCTTTTTTTCGACTTGCTAACGGACGATGCGTTGGTGCGTCTGGAACCGATCTACGAATAGAGGACTTCAGACCATGGTCACGACGCATCCTCGTGCCGCCGGCAACGGTGAAGGTCCCCTTGCCGGCAACTCTATTGAGACGCCGTTTCCCCAGTCCGGCACGCTCTGGCAGGATTTGCTCGAACCGTTATGGCCACGAGAGAGATCCGTCGGGCTTGCTGTCGTGTTGCCCTTCCCGCCCGAGGGAGAGGCGACGACTTTGGTTCTAGTCCGGTCACGAGTCGGCGAGGAGCCCGCGGGCATGGCGCAAGACGTGGACACCAGATTGCGTGCGTTCCACCGCTGGCTGGATTCGCTTCCGGCCGTCCCGCGTCTTTCCCCGGAGGCATGGGACCGGGGAAACCTCTACTGATGGCGTCCTATCTTCTCGACACGATCATCGTGTTGCGGCTGATCGATCGCGAAGACCCACAGCACCGGCTTTGCCGCGCGGCGGTCGATACGCTGATCGAACGCCACGTGGAGGTCTGTCTGGCGCCCCAGGTTCTCGTTGAGTTCTGGGTTGTTGCCACGCGGCCGTCGGGAAGCCAAAACGGTCTCGGTTGGGATACGGATAAGACGGACGTTTGCGTCAGTCAATTGCGTCAACTGTTTCGTCTTCGCCCTGAATGCCCCGAGCTTTTCGACCGCTGGCAACAACTGGCAAGAGATTTTGGGTCTTCGCGTAATTGTGTGGGTAGAATTTGCTCATTTTTTAGTCTGAAGTTGCCCGTGTTTCCGAAGACCTTTCCCTTGTGTGGCCAGCTTTTTTCGGGCACACGGTCTTCCGCGTTCTGACTACAGGACGAGGCTGTCGATCAACTCCAGGGCG
>JAKAQQ010000138.1 GCA_021819635.1 Pseudomonadota bacterium | reverse complement strand
GGTAGAGGAGCGCGTCCGACGCGTTGTTGGCGCGGAGGAGGGCGGCGAGGCGTTCCCGCCCGCGGGCCTCGGGCCAAGGCGCGGGGAGCGCCAGGGCGGCGAGGCTTCGTCCGAGGCGGGCGAGATGTGCGTCGAGGAGGAACGGTCGCCCGCCGTAGACGGGAACGACTTCGTAGACCGCGTCCGCGAAGAGAAACCCCCGATCCCACGGCGAGAGCCGGACCTCGTCGGCCGCGACGAGGTCCTCTCCCCAGAGGACCGTCTCTTCCGCCACGCCCTCAGATCCAGCGCTCGATTCGGTCGACGAGGCGAGCCCACCATCCGGCGCGGTCGACCGGCCGGGAGAGATACAGAGCGCGGCTCGCGAGTTCCCGACCGTGGAACCAGACCCCGATCCGGCCCACCGGGGTGGTTGTGCTCCACGGTGCGCGGAGACGGCGAAGAAGCGCCAGCTTGAGCCGGGTCTCGCGGTAGTGGCCGCGGGGAACGGTGGCCCAGAGCGTGCGGCGAACGACGACCGCGGCGTGGCCGGGATCCCCAAGCCAGACGGAGATCGTCCGGATCGGCCGGTCCGCCACGTAGAGCCGGTGGTCGCGGTAGAAGCTGAACCCGTAGTTGAGGAGAGCCTCGGCCTCGCGGGCGCGGGCCGCCTCGCTCCCCGCGCCCATCACGACGGCGATGAGGCGCATGCCGTGGCGGTGGGCGGAGGCGTCCATGCAGTAGCCCGCTTCCGTCGTGTACCCGGTCTTGAGCCCGTCGACCGAGGTGTCGCTCCAGAGGAGCGTGACGCGGTTGTATTGGGTGATGTGGTCCCAAGTGAAGGACTTGACCGCAAAGTAGCGGTGGTAGAGGGCGGGGAAGGTGCGGATGATGTCGCGCGAGAGCAGGGCGATGTCGAGGGCGCTGCTGTAGTGGTCGGGGTTGGGGAGCCCGTCGACGTCCATGAAGTGGGTGTTCTTGAGTCCGAGCCGGTGCGCGTAGCGGTTCATGAGGGCCACAAACCCCGCGCGGCTTCCGGCGATCCCTTGGGCGAGGGCGACCGCGGCGTCGTTGCCCGAATCGACGATGAGTCCGAGGAGAAGGTCGTTCACGCTGACCTGCGTGCCGGGGTTGAGGAACATGCGCGAGCCGCCGGTGCGCCACGCGGCGGTCGAGATCGTAAAACGCGTGTGGGGCGAGACGCTGTGGGACGTCAAGGCGGTGAACGTGATGTAGGCGACCATGAGCTTGGTCAAGCTCGCCTGGGGCAGGTGGACGTTGCGGTTGTGGGCCGCGAGCACCTGCCCGCTCTGCGCGTCGAGGAGCACCCAGCTCTTGGCCGCCATCGGCGGGGGCGGGGGGAGGAACCCCTGGGCGCGGAGGGAGGGCAGGGCGACGGCGACGAGAAGGAGGGCCGAGAGCCCGAGACGGGCGGCGGGAGAGCGGGGGGACACACTCACGGGAGCAACCTCAGTGCGGGGGAGGGGATCGGAGACGGCGTTCCTTCCCCGTAGACCATGGGCGGAGGGCTTCGTTCCCCCCGGGTCATTCTACAGGGAGAGGGGAAAAAGCCGGGCTCCTTCCGCCGCGGGCGTCACTCCTTGCCGCCCGTGATCACGATCTCGGGATGGGGAAAGCCGGAGCGCTCGGCCCGGTTATCAAGCCGGTCGAGAGCGCGGATGGTCGGGATTGGGCCAAGCCGGAGGAGATAGAACACGCGGTGGCGGACGACCGTGCGCCGCACTCCGGCCCAGGGGAACCCCATCCGTGTGAGGCGCGTGCGCTCCACCTCGGCGGCGGCGCGCCCCCCGTAGGCGGCGAGCTGGATGTAGACGCGGGGCGGGCCGCCGGTGACCCGCGACCTTTCGGCCACGTAGGGCCGTCCGGTCCGGGGGTTGACCACGCGGATCTCGACCGGGGCGGTTCCGGTGCGCACGATGCCAAGGCGGGCCGCGGCGGCGTAGGAAAGGTCAATGATGCGGTGGGGAACGAACGGCCCCCGGTCGTCGACCTCGACGAGGACGTTGCGGCCGTTCTCGAGATTGGTGACCTCGACCCAGGAGGGGATCGGCAGCACCTTGCTTGCGGCCGTGAACGCGAAGGGGTCGTAGGCCACGCCCGAGGCGGTGGGTGCCCCGATGCTCCGAAGCCCGTACCAGGAGGCGATGCCGCGGGCGGTGTAGTTGCGGTCCGTCCGCAGCACGCGGTAGATTCGTCCGTCCACCACGTAACTCGTCTGTCCGTGGAGGGGAGGAACGTGCGGGTAGAGCACGTGGCGCGGGAGGCGGACCTCCGGGGGAGGGGGTTCCAGGGGCGGGGATGCGCGGGGCGTCGGGAACGGGGCGCAGCCGGCGAGGGCGAGGAGCGCGAGGCCGGCTCCGAGGACCGCCCGACGCCGTGATCTCGGCACCGGCACGGTTCAGGGTCCGCCCCGGGCCAGCCGTCGGGCGAGCCCGTCGACGGCGAGCACGTAGAGCCAGCTGGCGTTGTACGTCATGAGGACACGGAAGTTGTGGTAAGTGAGCCAGCAGTCGTGATGGCCGTGGGCCGGGAGGCAGATCCGCTTCCCGTGGGGCGTGGGGTCGAGGGCGGGGAGGCGGCCCGCGGGCCAGGACGCGGCACCGCGGGGCAGGCGGCGGGCGATCGGTTCCCCCCGCCGCCAGCCGTTGGCGGCCAGGTAGTGGCCGACGCTCGCGATCGCGTCGTTGCTGTTGTTGAAGAGATCGGCCGCGCGCCCGGGGCGTGCCGCCACGGCGTAGCGGAGATACGTCCCGGGCAGGAACTGGGGGATGCCGAGGGCGCCGGCGTAGGATCCCGCGAGCCATTTTGCGTCAAGTCCGTAGCGGCGGCAAAGCACGAGGTAGAGGGAGAGCTCGTGGGTGAAAAAGGCCGCGCGGCCCGGATCGTCGAAGGCCAGCGTGGCGAGCGAGTTCAGCACCGGGATGGAGCCGATGTTGCGACCGTAGTTGCTCTCAACGCCGATGATGGCGGCGACGACCGGCGCGGGAACGCCGGTGGCGGCGGTCACGCGGGCGAGCGTGCGGGCGTGGGCGTGCATCCAGTCGCGTCCCTCCGCGACGCGCGCGGTCGTGACGAGCATGCGTCGGTAGGTGGGCCAGGGCAGGGACTCCGCCGGGGCGTGGATGAGCGCGAGCACGCGTCCGAGGGGGCGCAGTCCCCGGAAGAGCCGCACGACCTCCGCCCGCGGGAAATGGTGGACGCGGACCATGCGGTCGATGAAACGCCGGACGGCCGTTTTCGGGAAGGGCGGCGGGGAGGCGGCCGGGGCGGCGTGGAGCGGGGCCGCGGCGGCGAGGAGGCCGAGGAGGAAGAGCGCGCGCAGCGTCGGGCGGATCGCGTGGGTCACGGAGAAACCTCAGAGGTGGTGGTCGAGATGGCTTCGGTGGGCGTCGAGACCCATCACCGCCCCGCATCCGGCGAGAAGCGTGACGATCGAAGAACCGCCGAAGCTGACGAGGGGGAGGGGCTCCCCGACCACGGGGAGGAGGCCGCTCACCATCGCGATGTTGACGAAGGCGTAGAGAAAAATGAGGGTGGCGACGGCGGCCCCGAGGAGGCGTGAGAAGCGGTCCGACGCCCGCTGGGCGAGCCACAGGATGCGGAAGACGATCCCGAGGTAGAGGAAGATCAGGGCGAGGGCCCCGAGGAGGCCGAACTCCTCGGCGAGCACCGCGAAAATGAAATCGGTGGTCTGCTCGGGCAGAAAGTTGAGGTAGGCCTGGCTCCCGTGCATCCAGCCGCTCCCGAGGAACCCTCCCGAACCGATCGCGATCCGGGACTGGATGATGTGGTAACCGGCGCCAGATCG
>JAKAQQ010000137.1 GCA_021819635.1 Pseudomonadota bacterium | reverse complement strand
GGCGGCGGGGGTCGCCGCGGGGCGGGGCGGGGGCGCGTTCGCCACCCGCTCGACGCGGCGGAGCGCCCAGAAGACCCCGCCCCCGAGGGCGGCGCCGA
Organism: Pseudomonadota bacterium; assembly: GCA_021819635.1. Taxonomy (GTDB): domain Bacteria; phylum Pseudomonadota; class Gammaproteobacteria; order JAKAQQ01; family JAKAQQ01; genus JAKAQQ01. Next base: position 3,735 of record JAKAQQ010000137.1, on the reverse strand, counting down.
CGAGCAGGAGGAGCGCGGCGCGCAGGAAGGGACGCCCCCCGCGCTCCGGCGCGCGGGGGGGCGGGCGTCTCGGCGGGCGCGGCGGGGGGCGGCGCCGGACGGTGGGGGCCGGTCTCTTTTTCACATCCGCTCCGGGGCCGCGACCCCGATCAGACCGAGCCCGTGGCGAAGGACCGCGCCCACCCCCGCGGCCAGCGCCAACCGGGGCGTGCGGAGGTCGAGGCCGGCGTCGAGAACCGGGCTGTGGGCGTACCAGTTGTGGAACTCGCCGGCGAGCTCGCGCAGATAGTGGGTCAGAACGTGCGGAGCGCGCTGGGCCGCCGCCTCGTGGAGCGTCTCGGCGTAGGCGGCCAAGCGGACGAGAAGACGCCGCTCGGCCTCCTCCGTGAGCCGCTCGAGACCCTCGGGCGCCGGGGCCTCCACCCCGGCCTTGCGGAGGAGGCTGCAGACACGGGTGTGGGCGTACTGCACGTAGTAGACGGGGTTTTCCGGACTCTGGCGGACGGCGAGGTCAAGATCGAAATCGAGCGGCTGGGGGTGCGAGCGCATCACGTAGAAGAAGCGGGCGGCGTCGCGACCGACCTCCTCGCGGAGCTGGCGCAGGGTGACAAACTCGCCGGCGCGCGTCGACATCCGGGCCCGTTCGTTCCCCCGCCAGAGGGTGACGAACTGGACGAGCACGACCTCGAGCCGCTCGGGCGGCTCGATCCCGAGCGCCCGAAGACCGGCGTGGAGACGCGGCGCGTAGCCGTGGTGATCGGCCCCGAAAACGTCGACGAAGCGGTCGTAGCCACGGTCCGCCTTTTGCACGTGGTAGGCAAGGTCGGGGGTGAAATAGGTCGGCGTCCCCGCGGAGCGGACGAGGACACGGTCCTTCTCGTCGCCGTACGCCGAGGCCCGGAGCCAGAGCGCTCCCTCCTCCTCGTAGACCGCCCCCCGATCGCGCAGGCGGTCGAGGAGATCCTCGATCACGCCCGCAGCACGGAGCGTCCGCTCCGAGGTCCAGCGGTCGAAGCGGACACCGAAGGCGTCGAGATCGTCGGCGATCTCCGCACGCATGGCCTCAAGGGCCTCGTCGAAGAGCGTCCGGTAGTCTTCCTCGCCGAGGCGCGCGCGGGCGGCGGCCACCCAGGCGTCGGCCAGCCGGTCGGGATCCTCGTCGTCGGGGGCGATCTCCGGGAGCGGGCGGACAAACCGCCGGTCGTGACGCGCGGCGATCGCGCGCGCGAGATCGACGACGTAGCCGCCCCGGTAGGCGGTGGCCGGAAGCGTAATCTCCTGGCCGAGCGCCTCGAGGTAGCGGAGCCAGACGCTCAACGTGAGGATGTCCATCTGCCGGCCGGCGTCGTTGAGGTAGTACTCACGCTCGACCCGGTGGCCGACGGCGGCGAGAAGGGCGGCGAGGCTGTCCCCGTAGGCCGCCCCGCGGCCGTGGCCGACGTGAAGAGGCCCGTTGGGGTTGGCTGAAACAAACTCGACGAGAACACGCTCGGGGTGAGGGACGGGCGGCACCGCGCACCCTTCGGGATCGGCGAGGAGCGCTCCGAGCCGGGTGCTCAGAAGCGCGTGGGAGAGGCGGAAGTTGAGAAAGCCCGGCCCGGCGACCGTCACCGACACCTCCCCGGGCGGAAGCTCGAGGGCGCTTATGAGACGCTCGGCGAGCGTGCGGGGAGGGATCTGCGCCGTGCGCGCAAGCCGGAGGGCGACCGAGCTCGCGTACTCGCCGTGCGTGGGGTCGGCGGGTCGCTCGAGGAGCGGGCCGGCGGGATCCACCCGCCCCAGCACCCGCTCGAGGGCGTCGTGGAGCCGGCCTTCAAGGCGATGTTTCTCGAGCATGAGCCGTCGGCCGAGGGAGGGAGGCGGCAATTCTAGCGCCGCCCCACCCACGATCCCGCCCCGGACCCCAGGCGGCCCGTCAGACAAGGCTTTCGGGATCGATGAGAACACGCCAAGGGCGCCGACGGCGTCCCCCCTCCGCCCCAAAGCGCTCGCTCAGGACCGAAAGCACACGGTGGAGCGAGGCCCGCCCGTCGGCCTGAAGAAGGAGGCGCGCGCGCGCGCGTTCTCCGCGGCGGGCGAAAAGCGGAAGCGGGCCGAACGCCGCGACCGACGCTCCGCCGAACGTCTGCGTCGCGGCGCGCAGCCGCTCGAGGAGCCCCCGCACCTCACCCTCATCGCCCCCTTCCGCTTCGAGCAGAGCCCAGGCGGCGTAGGGAGGAAGCCGCGTGCGGCGACGGAAGAGATCCTCAAAAAGGGCGAAGCGCGGGTACGAGCCGGAGAGGAGAACGCGCAACGCTTCCTCGTCGACGCCCCGCGACTGGAGCAGCACTTCCGGCCCGAACCCTCCGGCCGGAACGAGGCCGTCGGCGAGCGCATGGAGCTCCTGGGCGAAGCGTTCCCGTGCCCGGAACTCCGGGTTCGCCAGCGCCGCGTCCGCGTCGGCGACCAGGAGAAGGCTCGCCGGCGAGGTGGCGAGGGCGGAGCCGAGACGGCGGGTTCCGACGAGGATCCTGGCCCCGGCTCCGTCGACTCCGCGTGTCGCCTCGCAGGCGCACACGCTCTCATGCGGGAAGCGGAGTCGGAGGACGTGGGCGAGGCGTTCAATCCCCCCTCCCCGAGCGCGGAGGGACCCCGCACAGGACGGGCAGAGGGAAGGGAGGGGTTCGCGCCGCCCGCAGTGCGGGCAGACGAGGGCGTCGAGCCCGAGGTGGACCGCCGCGTCCGCGCCGCAACGCGAGCACCGCGCCGTCCATCCGCAGGCGGGACAGAGGAGGGCGCGCGCGTAACCCCGCCGGTTGAGATAGACGGCGACCCGACCGCCGGCCTCGAGATGCCGGGCGACGGTGCCCAGGGCCGCCGCGCTGAGACCGCCCACGGTCCCCGGCCGCCGCGGATCGACTCGCCGGAAAGCGGGACGGGAGGGGGGAGTCGGCACGGCGGGGCGGCCCAGGCGGGCGTAGCGCCGAAGACGCAGGTTGCGGACGGTCTCGAGCGAGGGGGTCGCCGAGGCGATCAGGATCCGGGCGCCGGCCAAACGGCTGCGCACCACCGCAAGATCGCGGGCGTGGTAGGGCACCCCCCCTTCCTGGCGGTACGCCCCGTCGTGTTCCTCGTCAACGATGAGAAGGCCGAGACCGGGCCGGGGGAGGAAGACCGCCGTGCGCAGTCCCACGAGGACCGGACAGGCCCCGCGGGCCGCTTCCCGCCAGAAACCCACTTTCTCACGCTCGGGAAGATCCCCGTGGTAGAAGACGGCAGGAAGCCCCCCGGCGTGGAGGGCGGCGCGGATCTCCTCGCCGCGGAGGCTCCCGGGAGCAAGGATGAGGACGCTCCGCCCGAGGCGGAGGGCGGCGGCCGTGGCCTCCCGGTAGAGCGCCAACCGACCCCCGGCCGCCCCGTCGACGAAGACCGGGGGGCCGCCCTCTTTCCCCCCAAAAGAAGCGAGGAACCTTTCGACCGTGAGGGCGTGCGGCCCCGTCCTCTCCGCCACCGGCGCGCCGCCGTCCGGGGCGGGCTCCGGGGGAGCCCGCCGCACGGGGGCCCCGCCGTTCTCCTCCTCCGTCCCCTGGGGATCCTTCCGTCCCACCCGCCGGAGACCCGGGGGAAGCACAAGGCGGACGAAATCGCCGGCGGGGACCCGGTAGTAATTGGCCGCCCAGAGAACGAGCCGGAGAACGTCCGGGGGCCAGAGGGGGAGATCGTCGAGGACACGGGTCACGGGTTTCAGGCGGGTGG
>JAKAQQ010000136.1 GCA_021819635.1 Pseudomonadota bacterium | reverse complement strand
CGGAGTAGCTCAGCCGGTAGAGCAACTGATTCGTAATCAGTAGGTCGGCAGTTCGAGTCTGCCCTCCGGCACCAGGATTTGCCCCCCGGTCCACGACCGGCAATCGGATCATCCCACCCACCCGCCCGAGGCTTCGGGACGAAGGAGGATCGCGCCCCTCACCGCGCGTGTTCCCACGCACGGGGGAGTCGGGATCCCCACGACGCCTCCGCGCCCCCCCGCCGCGCGGGCCCCGCCTTGTTGACACGGGCTTCGGGGGACGGCCCCGGCGGCCGCGGCCCGAGGAAGGGCTCCAGTCCCGCGGCCACAAGGAGCTCACGGCCGTGAAGCCGCGTCCGGGCGGCAAGACGAACCCCCCGCTCGTTCGCCTCCGGCGCCCGACCGAGATCCCGGGCGGTGACGAGACGGCGGAGAAGCCCGTCGTATCCCGCCTCGACGTCGGCCAAAGCGCGGGACCGAGGCGCCCCCCCCTCGACGCCCCGGGGGGCGGCGAACGGGCCGAGCGCCGCGACCCTCGCGAGCCAGCGTTCCACGCCTTTCGGCCTGTACCACCGGTCCCAGCCGGTCCGCGGTGTCCGGAACCCTGCGGGTTCCGTCCCCCGAAGGAAGAGGCCCGCGCGCCGGGCAAGACGCCACGCGTGCTCGAGCCCGCTCTCCCCGCCCCGCCCCAGGGCCTCGCGGTAGACCGCATGGCGGATCTCGACCTCGCGGAACACGAGACCGCGCGTCGAGAGAACCACGGACGTCCGCCCGAGGATCGCCCCCGCCGCGCAAGCCTCGCCGAGAAGATCGCGACCGGACGGGGTGGGGCACGCGTGGTCGGAGGACGGACGACGCCCTGACCAGCCGGGGTCATGCTCCCGCGCCTCGCGCCTCCACCGTTCCCGAAGGTCACGCGCCGCCGGGGAGGGTTTGGGCCCGCGGGTGCGAAGAGCGACGCAGGCCTTGCGCCGGGCGCTCGCCGTGGCCCGCTCAAGGCCCGCGCGGGCCAGATCCGCCTCGATCGCCCTCGCCCGGCGCGACCAGGCGGTGAGGAGCGACTCGGGATAACGGTCGCACTCGAACGCGAGCCCCCGCGGTCGAAGACCCCAGCCCAACGACCGGGCGCGGAACGCCAGGTGGTGCCGGTAACGCTGTCCGAGGATCTTCTGGAGCCGGAGCAGAGGCCAGGGATCGAACGGGCGCCACGCCCCGTCGGTGCACGGCACGCGGCTCAGGAGCAGCGTGTGGGTATGAAGCTGCGGGTCGCCGCTTCGTGAGAGACCGTGGCGGAAGCGGGCGACGAGAAGCCCGAGCGGGGTCCCGACCCGCTCGGTGCAGGCAAAGAGGTGACGGGTCTCGACCGCGCGAAGCACGCGATCGACCGCCTCCTCGTGCCAGGCGATCCAGCGCCGGTCACCCTCGACGAGGGCGGCGACGGAGACGGACTTGGGCGCGCTGAAGGTGAAGTCGAGCCCGATCCGCCGGGAGCGGGCCACCGTTCCGTGCGGGGGGCACGCCCCGGGCACCCGTCCGCGCAGAAGCTCGAGAAACGGCCGCGGCCGGACGTCCTCCCCCTCGAGACCGAGGACCCGTGCCCCCCGCCCCCACCAGAGACCCGCCGGCCCCTCGGCGCCGGGTTCGCGTTCCGCGCGGAGAAAGTAGTGCCGAAGCCGCTCGGGCCGCCCGAGAAAGGAGGCGCTCAACACCGCGCGTCGGGCCTCGCTTCCAGCGCACGGAGGGCCCGCCGTTCGGCCTCGGTCCGGGCGTCTTCGTAGCTTGCCTGGAAAATCTTCCGCGCTTCTTCGTGGTCGTAGGGCGAACGGGCGAGGGCGTAGGAGGCAACGGTATAGAAGAGCACCCGGTCCAGGAGAGCCTCGAGGTAACGGACCCCCTCCGCCAACCCGTCGATCGCGGCGCTCGTCCGCCCCTCGAGAAGCCCAAGAAGAGTGGCCTCATCCAGCCTGAGGAGTGCGAGATCGACAAGCGACCTCAGGCGCGCCGAGGCCTCCTCGGGTGGGGTGTCCCGAAAGTCCGGGCCGAGACGGGTGGAGAGGGACTCGTCGACATCGATCACACATTGCATACGGGGAACTCCTCAGGAAGGCAAGGGAAAGGGTCGGGCCGCCGGCCGTCATCCGACGCGCAACCGGGCACGGCCGGATCCCGCGGGACGAAAGGGACGCCCGCCGGAGCCGGGTGATGGGGCGGGGCGATCCGCACGCGCACCGGGCGCGGCGGCCCGGGCCGTTGGATCCAGCCCCGACGGTCGGGCAGTCCCGCGATCTCCCCCGTCAGGACGAGGCTCTCACGGTGGAGACGCCGGGCGCGGCCGCGGCCGCCCCGCCCCCGTGATGTTTCCGTGACGAGGCACTCGCGCTCGCCCAACTGGCGGGAGGCGTACGCCGCCGTCTCGACATCGGACGACCGGAGAAAGACCTTGGTGGCAAAGCAGGCGAGGAGGACCCGGGCGCCGTCCCGGCCGTAGCGTCGCTCGAGCTGGGCCACGCTCTGGAGACCCGCGACAATGCAGAGGCCGTGCTTGCGACCCTTGGTGAGCCCCTCGAGGAGACTCGGAATCGTCCCGAGGGAGTCAAACTCGTCCAGGACGAGCCAGAGACGGCGCGCGGGATCCGGACGCAGCGCGAGCGCGGCCCCGATCACGAGGTCGAGCCAGGAGGAGACAAGGGGACGAAGAACCGCCGCGGTGTCGTCCCGGACGGTGAGGAAGAGCCACCCGCTCGCGCCCGGCGCGCGCGCCCAGGGCCCGCAGCCGAATCCGTCCCCGCCGCCGTGGGGATCAAGGGTCTCGAGAGCCGGAAGGTACGAACCCAGGATCGCCCGCACAGAGGCGGCCATCCGCTCGGCGCCGGGAGCAAAGAAGCGGGCGGCGGACGTGCCCGCGGTGAGCGCCTGGAGTTCCTCGTCCGGGGCCCGGACGAGGAGGTCGAGAAGACGCCGGTTCGTTCGCCCGCGCGACGTCCACAGGCGCTCGAGGACGACCGCAAGAAGCGTCTGCGCGTAGTGATGCCACTCCTGCCCCTCGCCGTGACCGGCGGGAACGAGAGAGCGGGCGAGGCGGACGGCGTCGTGGCCGCCCTCCATCTCCGCAAAGGGCGACCAGGGAACGCTGCGCGCGTCGAGAGGATTGAGGAGACAGTCCTCGGGGCGGGCGAAGGACGCCCAGGTCTCCCCCCCGACGTCGAAGACGACCGCCCGTTCGCCCCGACGGCGGAGTGTTTGCAGGAAGCCCTCGATGACCGAGCTCTTGCCGCTTCCGGGGCTCCCTGTCGTGAGGAGGTGGTAGGGTTCGAGGCGCGGGGCCAGCCGGACGTGACCCACGGCGAGACGGGGCCGACGCGCGAAACGCGGCCGCCACGAAACTCCGGCGGCCAGCGTCCCGGCGATCCACCCGGGGGCGAACGCGCGCGCGGGCCGAGGACCGCGAAGATGGCGTCGGTGCGGACGCCGCGACCCCACCACGAGACGGCGGGCAAAGAAGAGGACGGAGGTCAGAACCGTGACCCACGCGGCCACGGCCAACCCCGCAAGGAGCGGCGGCGGCATGTCGGGAACTCCGGGAAACGGACGCGGCGCGGCCGCGGCCGCCGGTGTGGAACACCGAAGACCCGGGGGCACCGGGGGGGGGAAGACACGGGTTCTGCAAGAGAATCCAATTTCATTTTACCACACGCGTCCGTGCGCTCCGCGGGCGAGAGGGCAATTCCGTGGGCGCGGCTTCGCCGATGCCCATACCTCCTTGCTTGTCGCCCATGCCGGAAAACGTGACCCGGATCTTGGGAAGATCGGCTTCGGGCAAGAGGCGACGCGGAACGTCCCGGTGATCTCCGTCTCCCTTGCGGGTCGGCCCACCCGGCATGGCCTTCTCCAGAAGGG